>CAZBWP010000260.1:0-3814 GCA_964495295.1 uncultured Rhodospirillaceae bacterium
TCGCCGCGCGGTCACGTGCCGATCCTCGACTGGGTGTTCGCCCTCGCTGGTGCCTTCTGCACGGGATACATCTTTCTCTTCTACCGGGACCTGGCGCAACGCCCTGGGGCGCCGAGCATGACCGACATCGTCGTCGCCTGTATCGGCATGGTGCTGCTGCTCGAGGCGACGCGGCGGGCGCTCGGCCCGGCCTTGATGATCCTCGCCGTCGTCTTTCTCTTCTACTCCTTCGCCGGACCGCACATGCCCGACCTGATCGCCCATCAGGGCGTCTCGCTGCAGGGCGTGGTCAACCATCAGTGGATCACCACCGAGGGGGTCTTCGGCATCGCGCTCGGCGTATCGACCAGCTTCGTGTTCTTGTTCGTGTTGTTCGGGGCGCTGCTGGATAAGGGCGGTGCCGGGCTTTACTTCATCCAGGTGGCGTTTTCCCTGCTCGGCCATTTGCGCGGCGGTCCGGCCAAGGCCGCCGTGGTGGCGTCGGGCATGACCGGCCTGATCAGCGGCTCTTCCATCGCCAACGTCGTCACCACCGGCACCTTCACCATTCCGTTGATGCGCCGTGTCGGCTTCAGCGCCGAGAAAGCCGGCGCTGTCGAGGTGGCATCGTCGGTCAACGGGCAGATCACTCCACCGGTGATGGGCGCCGCCGCCTTCCTGATGGTCGAGTTCGTCGGCATTCCCTACACCGACGTGATCAGGCACGCGTTCCTGCCGGCGGTCATCTCCTACATCGCCCTCGTCTACATCGTCCACCTGGAGGCGATAAAGGCGAACATGCAGGGGCTGCCGAAGCCGGGCGTGCCGAAGCCGATCCTGGTGGCGCTGATGAACATGCTGCTCGGCTTCATCATCGTCGCCGGCATTGGCGCGGTGGTTTACTACGGCCTCGGCTGGACCAAGGACGCGCTCGGGGACTTCGCCAGTTTCGCGATCGCCCTGCTGCTCGTGGCGGCCTATCTCCTGCTGCTCAAGTTCGGCGCCGGCTATCCGGAACTGCGGGAGGAGGATCCGCACGCACCGATCCTCCAACTGCCCGAGTCGGGACCGACGGTGAAGGTCGGGCTGCACTTTCTCCTGCCCGTCGTCGTGCTGGTCTGGGCGCTGATGGTCGAGCGGCTGTCACCCGGTCTCTCGGCGTTCTGGGCGGCGGTGCTGATGATCGTCATCCTGATCACCCAGCGGCCGATCTCCGCGTTCTTCCGCGGCGGCCGACTGGCCGGCACCATCAAGCAGGGCCTGGACGATCTGCTGGCCGGCCTGATCGAGGGCGCGCGCAACATGATCGGCATCGGCATCGCCACCGCGACCGCCGGCGTCATCGTCGGCAGCGTCACGCTGACCGGCATCGGCGCGGTGATGACCGACCTCGTCGAGGTGGTCTCCGGCGGCAACATCATTCTCATGCTCGTGTTCACGGCGCTGGTCAGTCTGGTGCTCGGCATGGGGCTGCCGACCACCGCCAACTACATCGTCGTTTCCGCCCTGATGGCGCCGGTGATCGTCGAACTCGGCGCCCAGACCGGGCTGCTGGTGCCGCTGATCGCCGTCCACATGTTCGTCTTCTACTTCGGCATCATGGCCGACGTGACGCCGCCGGTCGGCCTCGCGTCGTTCGCCGCCGCGGCGGTCTCGGGGGGCGACCCCATCAGAACCGGCTTCGTCGCCTTCTTCTACAGCCTGCGCACCGCGCTGCTGCCGTTCCTGTTCATCTTCAACACCAACCTGCTGCTGATCGACGTGACCCCGCTGCAGGGAGCGCTGACCTTCGTCGTCGCCACCATCGCCATGCTGCTGTTCGCCGCCGTGTTGCAGGGCTACTTCCTGGTCAAGAGCCGCATCTGGGAAACCCTGACCCTGCTCCTCATTGCGTTCTCCCTCTTCCGGCCGGGCTACTGGATGGATCAGGTCATTCCCCGGTTCGAGGACGTGCCGCCCGATCAATTCCTCGAAGCGCTGGCGGACGCGCCGCCCGGCGGCGAGATGCGGATCCGCGTCCTTGGCGTTGACGCCATCGGCGACCCGCGGGAGTTCGTGACGTTGCTCACCGTGCCGGAAGGCGAGACGGCAGGGGACCGGCTGGAGGCGATGGGCCTCGCCGTGGCCGAGAGGGATGGTGAGGTGATCATCGACGACGTGGCGTTCGGCAGCCCGGCGGCACAGGCGAACCTGGACTGGGACCAGAAGATTGTGTACGCGCGATTGCCCACCGACCAGCCGCCCAAGGAGCTGATGTTCATCCCGGCGTTCGTGCTGCTCGCCGGCGTCGTCGTGTTGCAGCGTCGTCGCGGCAGGCGTGCCGTGGCCGCGACGGGCTGACCGGGAGGGCTCGCGTGATGTTCAAGGATATCCTCATTCCCGTCGATCTCGGCCAGGAGGCCTCGTGGACGAAGGCCCTGCCGTTCGCCGTCGACCTGGCGGGCCACTACGGCGCCCGCCTGCACGTGATGACGGTCATTCCCGACTACGGCTTTCACTATGTCGCGCAGTTCTTCCCGGAGGGCTACGAGGACAAGCTGCTCAGCCAGGCGGACGGCGACCTGCATGCGCTGGTCGAAAAACACGTCCCGCCGGAGATCGCGGTGCAGCACATCGTCGCCCATGGCAGCATCTACCGCGAAATCGTCGAGGCCGCCGAGCGCATCAAGGCCGACGTCATCGTCATGGCCTCGCACACGCCTGAGCTGTCCGATGTCATCATCGGCCCCAATGCGGAGCGCGTCCTCCGCTCGTTCGGCCGTTCCGTTTTCATCGTCCGTGATTGAACCGCGTACCGAGGCACCCGCATGATCTTCACCGAGGAACAAACCATGATCCGCGACATGGCGCGGACCTTCGCAGAGCAGGAATTGGCGCCCCACGCCGCCCAATGGAGCCGCGATTGCACCTTTCCCGCCGAAGCGATCCGGGAGATGGGCGCCCTCGGCCTGCTCGGCATGGTGGTCCCGCCCGAATGGGACGGCGTCGGCGCCGACCATGTGTCCTACGCCCTGGCGCTGGAGGAGATCGCCGCCGGCGATGGCGCCTGCTCGACCATCATGAGCGTCCACAACTCCGTCGCCTGCATGCCGGTTCTCAAGTTCGGCACCGACGCGCAGAAGGAGCGGTTCCTGAAACCCATGGCCCGCGGCGAGCTGCTGGGCGCCTTCTGCCTCACCGAGCCGCAGGCGGGCTCGGACGCCGCCGACCTGCGCGCCCGCGCCGTGCGCGACGGCGACGGCTACGTGCTGAACGGCGTCAAGCAATTCATCACGTCCGGCAAGAACGGCCAGGTCGCCATCGTCTTCGCGGTCACCGATCCCGCCGCCGGCAAGCACGGGATCACCGCCTTCATCGTTCCCACCGACACGCCCGGCTACGAGGTCGCGCGCATCGAGGAGAAGATGGGGCAGCACGCCTCGGACACGGCGCAGATCGTGTTCAACGACATGCGGCTCTCGGGCGACCTCCGGCTCGGGCAGGAGGGCGAGGGCTATCGCATCGCCCTCAGCAATCTGGAGGGCGGGCGCATCGGCATCGCCGCCCAGTCCGTCGGCATGGCGCGCGCCGCCTTCGACGTGGCCCGCGGCTACGCCCGCGACCGCGTCACCTTCGGCCAGGCCATCATCCAGCATCAGGCCGTCGCCTTCCGCCTCGCCGACATGGCGACGCAGATCGACGCGGCGCGGCTGATGGTGCACCGCGCGGCCGAGCTGCGCGACGCCGGTCTGCCGTGTCTGAAGGAAGCGTCCATGGCCAAGCTGTTCGCCTCCGAGATGGCCGAGACGGTCTGCTCGGCGGCGATCCAGATCCTCGGCGGCTACGGCTATCTCAG
>CAZBWP010000261.1:0-3788 GCA_964495295.1 uncultured Rhodospirillaceae bacterium
CGCTTGGCCAGCCGCGTCCGCAGCGGCAGGAAGTTGAGATCCTCCAGCTGGTCGTCGGTGTCGCGCAGCCGGCGGCAGACCAGGACCAGCAACTCGATGGCCACCGCCGGGTGCTCCAGAAGGAACGCGTGGAAGTCCCGCCGGTGCAGGATCAGGAGATCGACCCGCTCCAGCGCCGCCGCGTCAGCGGTCCGTTCGCCGCCGTCGATCATGGCGATCTCACCCAGAACCTCGCCCGGGCCGAAGACGGCGAGCACCACCTCGCGCCCGTCGTAGGAGGTGCGCGAGATGCGGATCCGCCCGGAGACGACGACCATCATCGATTCGCCAGGGTCGCCGCGCATGAAGATCGACTGGCCGGTCTTGTAGGTGCGGACGGTGGCGACGCGTGCCAGCCGATCGAGCGCGTCGTTCGGCAGGCGCTGGAGCAGGTCGTGCTGCGCGAGCACCGCGCGCACGTCAACGTGGCTGTCCGCCATGCTGTCGTCCCCCGGATGTTTGCCGATTTTTTTTGAAAACTATCACATGGCCGGGCGCTTGACGAGGTGCGGCGTCAGGGAGTGCGCGCCGCGTTCCGCGATGCAAAAAAACATTCGCGCCGTGTGAAAGGGGCGGTTGGGCACGGGGGCCTGGGGTGCTAAACTCGTGGTCTTATGAGGATACGTTATCGCCAGGGGAAACCATGAAGATGATCGCTCACCATCGTGTCGCGCGGCGCCTCGCCGGTCTCGCGGTCGCGGTCGCGCTGACCGCCGGCAACGTGCCGGGCGCAGAGGCCCAAGAATTGGTCAGCTTTGCTCTCGACGTCCGTCCGATCCTGGAGAGCCGCTGCGTCGCGTGTCATCAGAGTGACGGCGACGGCTACGCCGCAAGCGGGCTCGATCTCAGCAGCTACGAGGGGCTGATGGCGGGAACCAAGCACGGTCCGATCGTCGTTCCGGGCGACCCGCTGACCAGCAATCTGCTTCGCCTGATCGAGGGCAAGGCCAGTCCGGAGATCCGGATGCCGCACGATCAGCGGCCGCTGCTGCGCTATCAGACTCTGATCGTTCGCGACTGGGTGAAGCAGGGCGCGCAGAACAACTGACGCCGCGCGAACTGGCGCCGCGCGGTCGGCGCCAAGACGGTGCGCGGCAAACGGAAAAACGGCCCAGAGGCGAGACCTCGGGGCCGTTTCGCGTTATCAGGGCCGGGCGATGCGTGGCTCAGTGATGCACGTCCGCCCAGATCTTCCGCTTCAGGGCGAACAGCAGGGCGGTCAGGACGACCAGGAACAGGATCACCTTGATCCCCATGTTGCGGCGCGCCTCGGCGTTCGGATCGCCCGCCCAGGCGAGGAACGTGACGACGTCGCGGGCCTGCTGCTCGATGGTCGCGGCGGTGCCATCGGCATACTCGATCGCGCCGTCGTTGAGCGGCGGCGCCATGGCGATCTGGTGGCCGGGGAAGTAGTCATTGTAGTACATGCCGTCCATCAGCTCGACGTCGTGCGGCGGGTCTTCGCGGTAGCCGGTGAGCAGGGCGTACAGGTAGTCGGAGCCATACTCGCGCAGCTTCGTGCCCTTGAAGATCGATTCGCCGGCGCGGGCCTTGATGATGAGCGACAGATCGGGCGGCAGGGCGCCGCCGTTGGCCGCCCGCGCCGCCTGGTCGTTCGGGAAGGGGCTCGGCCAGCGATCCGACGGCTTGGCCGGTCGCATGAACATCTCACCGTCGTCGTCCGGACCATCCTCGACCTCGTATTCGCCGGCGATCGCCTGAACGTCGCCCTCGGCGAAGCCGATGAGCTCGAGATTGCGGAACGCCAGAAGGTCGAGGGAGTGGCATCCCTGACAGACCTCGCGATAGACCTGCATCCCACGATGCAGATCACCGCGTTCGAAGGTGCCGAACATGCCGGAATGCGACCAGCGCTGGGCCGGCGCCAGCGGCGCTTCCCCCGCGGCCATGGCCTGGGAGGTGGCGACGGCCAAGCCGGCCGCCGCGACCAGGGTGATCAGATACTGTTTCATTCGGCCGCTCCCCCGACGGCGACCGTCGCGCCCTGACCCTGGGCGATGACGGGTTCGCTAATGCTGGTTGGGACCGCCAACGGCCGCTCCACATAGCCCAGGAGCGGCAGGATGACGATGAAATGGGCGAAGTAATAGACGGTCGCGAGTTGTCCCAGGATCAGCCAGATGCCTTCCGGCGCTTGGGCGCCGACGGTGCCGAGCAGGAAGCAGTTGGCGACAAAGATCCAGAAGAAGATCTTGTAGAGGGGCCGGAAGCGGGCGCTGCGCACCGGCGACCGGTCGAGCCACGGCAGGAAAAACAGGATGACGATCGCGCCTACCATCAGCACGACACCGATCAGCTTCGCCGGAATGAACAGAATGTCGAAGGTGACGGCCCGCAGGATCGCATAGAATGGCAGGAAGTACCATTCGGGAACGATGTGCGGCGTGTTGAGCGGGTCGGCCTTGATGTAGTTGATCGGCTCGCCGAAGATGTCCGGCCAGAAGAAAACAATGCCGAGATAGAAGATCAGGAAGACGCCCAGGCCGAACGCATCCTTGATCGTGTAATACGGGTGGAAGGGGATGGTGTCCTGCGGCCCCTTGATGTCGATGCCCAGCGGGTTGTTTGACTTCTTTTCGTGCAGCGCCCACAGGTGCAGAAAGACGATCGCGAAGATCACGAACGGCATGAGGAAGTGCAGAACGAAGAACCGACCGAGCAGCGGCGTTCCCAACGCCGGGCCGCCCCACAGCCAGATCTTGAGATCTTCGCCGAAGATGGGGATCGCCGTCGCGAACCCGGTGATGACCTGCGCCGCCCAGAAGCTCATTTGCCCCCACGGCAGGACATAGCCCATGAACGCCGTGGCCATCATCAGCAGGATGATGAGAACACCGATGATCCACAGCAACTCGCGCGGTTGCTTGTAGGAGCCGTAGTACAGCCCGCGAAACATGTGGATATAGACGACGATGAAGAACATCGACGCGCCGTTCATGTGTAAGTAGCGAAGCAGCCAGCCGTAGTTCACGTCGCGCATGATCCGTTCGATACTGTCGAACGCCAGTTCGGCCGTCGGCGTGTAATGCATCGCGAGAAAAATGCCCGTGGCGATCATGACGATCAGCATGATGCCGGCCAGCGATCCGAAATTCCAAAAATAGTTGAGGTTTTTCGGCGCAGGGTAATCGACGAGATGCTCGCGCATCAGGCTGATGACCGGCATCCGGTCATCGATCCAAGCGACCGTTCGATTGTTCCAGGTATACTTGGTCATTATCGTTGCACCTCTAACCGATCACGATCTCGGTGTTGCTTGTGAATTCGTAGGGCGGGACGGGAAGATTGGTCGGCGCCGGTCCCTTGCGGATGCGCCCGGACGTGTCGTAGTGCGAGCCATGGCAGGGACAGAACCAGCCGCCGAAGTCGCCCTTCGGGTCTGACGGCTTCTGGCCCAAGGGAATGCAGCCGAGATGCGTGCACACGCCTTCCATGACCAGCCATTGCGGCTTTTGCACGCGGGCGGTATCGGCCTCGGGATCGACGAGGTCGCTCAACGGCACGGCCAGCGCTTCCGCAATATCGTCCTCGGTGCGATGACGGATGAATACCGGCTTGCCCTGCCACATCACCGTGATCGCCTGACCGACTTCGATCGCCGACAGATCGACGCCCGTGGTCGACAGCGCCAACGTGTCGAGCGCCGGGCTCATGCTGTGGATGAACGGCCATGCGGCGAAGCCGACGCCGACCACGGCAACCATGCCGGTCGCGATCGTCAGGAAGTC
>CAZBWP010000262.1:0-3780 GCA_964495295.1 uncultured Rhodospirillaceae bacterium
GCCCGCCGCCACCTTGCGCTCGTTCAGAACGTGCTGGGCAGCGGATGGGCCTTGGCGATGGCGTCGATCTCGCGGAGCAGGGCGACGAGGGCGGGCAGGTCACGCATCGGAATCATGTTCGGCCCGTCGCTGAGCGCCCGGTCGGGATCGGGGTGGGTCTCGATGAACACGGCAGCGACGCCGACGGCGACCGCGGCGCGGGCGAGCACCGGTGCGAATTCGCGCTGGCCGCCGGAGGCTGTCCCCCGGCCGCCCGGCTGCTGCACGGAATGGGTGACGTCGAACACCACGGGACAGCCGGTGGCGGCCAGGATCGGCAGTGCCCGCATGTCGCTGACCAGCGTGTTGTAGCCGAAGCTGGCGCCGCGTTCGGTGATCAGCACCCGGTCATTGCCCGAGCCGCGCACCTTGTCGACGACGTTCCGCATGTCCCACGGCGCCAGGAACTGCCCCTTCTTGACGTTGACGGCCCGGCCGGTCTGCGCCGCCGCGACCAACAGGTCTGTCTGACGACACAGAAACGCCGGGATCTGCAGCACGTCCACGGCCGCGGCGACGGTCGCGCACTGGGCCGCGTCGTGCACGTCGGTGAGCACCGGGATGCCGACCGCCTCGCGGATCTCGGCGAACACCGGCAGCGCGTCGGCCAGGCCGACGCCGCGCGGCCCGGCCAAGCTGGTGCGGTTCGCCTTGTCGAACGAGGTCTTGAAGATCAGCCCGATGTCGAGGCGCCGCGCCATCTCCGAAAGCGCATGGGCGCATTCCAGGGCATGGTTGCGGCTTTCCATGGCGCACGGCCCGGCGATCAGCACGAGCGGCCGGTCGTTGGCGAGCGTGAGTTCGCCGATGGTCACGGAGGCGGGATGCGACATCGGCGGATACTCAGACGAGGCGCGCCTGCTCGACGGCGGCGCGGATGAACGACGTGAACAGCGGATGCGGCGCGAACGGCCGCGATTTCAGCTCCGGATGGAACTGCACGCCGACGAACCAGGGATGCTCCGGGATCTCGACGATCTCCGGCAGCAGTCCGTCGGGCGACATGCCAGAAAACAGGAGGCCCTTGCCTTCGAGCACGCCGAGGTAGTTGTTGTTGACCTCGTAGCGATGGCGGTGGCGTTCGCAGATGCGAGGGTTGCCGTAGATGCGGTGGGCCTGGGTATCGGGCTTGACGATACAGTCGTAGGCGCCGAGCCGCATGGTGCCGCCAAGATCGCCTTCGGCGGCGCGCAGCTGACGCTGACTGCCGCGCAGCCATTCGGTCATCAGGCCGATCACCGGCGCCGCGCAGGGGCCGAACTCGGTGGAGCCCGCCCCGGGAATGCCCGCCAGGTTGCGCGCCGCCTCGACCACGGCCATCTGCATGCCGAAGCAGATGCCGAAATAAGGCACCCGCCGCTCGCGGGCGAACCGCGCCGCCTCGATCTTGCCCTCGGCGCCGCGCTCGCCGAAGCCGCCGGGTATCAGGATGCCGTGCACGTTCTCCAAGCGGTTGAGGGCGTTGCCGTGCTCGAACACTTCCGAGTCGATCCAGTCGATGACCACGCGGACATTGTTGGCGATGCCGCCGTGCACCAGCGCCTCGGTCAGCGATTTGTAGGCGTCGAGCAGGCCGGTGTACTTGCCGACGACGGCGATGGTCACCTGGCCCTCCGGGCGGGTCAGGCGATCCACCACCTCGTGCCATTTCGACAGGTCCGGCGCGGCCGTTTCGAGACCGAAGTGGCGGCAGACCTCCGCGTCCAGACCCTGCTCGTGATAGGTCAACGGCACCGCGTAGATGGTGGCGACGTCGAGCGCCGGGATCACCGCGCCGTCGCGCACGTTGCAGAACAACGCGATCTTGCGGCGCTCGCTTTCGGGAATCGGCCGGTCGGCGCGGCAGAGCAGCAGATCGGGCTGGATGCCGACCGACAGCAGCTCCTTCACCGAATGCTGGGTCGGCTTGGTCTTCAACTCGCCCGCGGCGGCGATGTAGGGGACCAGCGTCACGTGGACGTACATCACGCGCTCGCGGCCGAGGTCGTTGCGCATCTGCCGGATCGCTTCGAGGAACGGCAGGCTCTCGATGTCGCCGACGGTGCCGCCGATCTCGCACAGCACGAAGTCCTCGTCGCCGTCCAGATCGTGCTGGACGAATTCCTTGATGGCGTCGGTGACGTGGGGAATGACCTGGATGGTGGCGCCCAGGTAGCTGCCGTGGCGTTCGCGGGCGATGACTTCGGAATAGATGCGGCCGGTGGTGGCGTTGTCACTCTGCCGCGCCGGGACGCCGGTGAAGCGTTCGTAGTGGCCGAGATCCAGATCCGTCTCGGCGCCGTCGTCGGTGACGTAGACCTCGCCGTGTTGGTAGGGACTCATCGTCCCGGGGTCGACGTTGATGTAGGGGTCGAGCTTGCGCAGCCGCACCTTCAGGCCGCGCGCCTGCAACAGCGCGCCGAGCGCCGCCGAGGCGAGACCCTTGCCGAGGGAGGACACCACGCCGCCGGTGATGAAGACGAACCGCGTCATGGACTTGCAGTCTAGCGCATCGCGGTCGGTCGCGAAACGACAAGCGGCAACGCCTCGGCCGCCGCTCGGTGGCCTCTGGAAAAACCGTTCTGGCGCATGATCTTAACGCGCGATCGGGGCGCTGGGTCCGGCCGGGGGCTCGGGGATGATCGGTGCTTCCTGGGTCGGCAGCGGCGCCGTGTCGAGAATCGACGCGGCACCGCGCTCCATGCCGGCGAGCTTGGCCAGCGCCAGGCTGGAGACGAGAAACAGCGCGGCGAGGATCGCGGTGGCGCGGGTCAGCAGGTTGGCGGTGCCGCGGCCGGTCATGAAGCCGCTCATGCCGCCGCCGCCGCCGCCGCCGATGCCGAGCGCGCCGCCCTCGCTGCGCTGCAGCAGCACCAGGCCGACCAGCGCGATCGCCAGGATCAGATGAATGACCAGGATGACGTTGATCATGGCGATCTCCGGCGCGGATGCGCTTACGGCGCGCTTTGCGCGATGGTCCAGAAGTCGTCGGCCTTCAACGAGGCGCCGCCGACCAGGCCGCCGTCGATGTCCGGCTGCGAGAACAGCACGGCGGCGTTGGCGGCATTGACCGAGCCGCCATAGAGGATGCGCATGGCGTCGGCGGTCTCCCGGCCCAGCTTGCCGACCAGTTCGGCGCGCAGCATGCCGTGCACCTCCTGCGCCTGCTCCGGCGTCGCCGTCCGGCCGGTGCCGATGGCCCAGACGGGCTCGTAGGCGACGACGGTGTTGGCCGCGGTGGCGCCGTCGGGCAGCGAGCCGAGCAGCTGGCGGCGGTTGACGTCGAGCGTCTTGCCGGCGTCGCGCTCGGCCAGCGTCTCGCCGATGCAGACGACGGCCACCAGCCCGGCGGCCAGCGCCGCCTCCGCCTTGGCCTTGATCACGGCGTCGGTTTCGCCGTGGTCGCTGCGCCGCTCCGAATGGCCGACGATGACGTGGGTGCAGCCCAGATCCTTCAGCATCCAGGCGCTGGTGTCGCCGGTGTGCGCGCCCTTCTCGGTCATGTGGCAGTCCTGACCGCCGACCATCACGCCGCTGCCGGCGACGGCGTCGAGCACCTTCGAGAGCAGCGTGAACGGCGGGCAGACCAGGATGTCCGACTTGGCGCCGCCCGCGGCCTTCGCCTTGTCGGCGAGGGCTCCGGCGAGCGCCAAGCCATCCTTCTGCAGGCAGTTCATCTTCCAGTTTCCGGCGGCCAGGATGCGGCGGGCCATGGGCGTCTCCCTCGGGCTGTTTGGTGTGCGGGGCCGAAACGGCCGTCGG
>CAZBWP010000263.1:0-3769 GCA_964495295.1 uncultured Rhodospirillaceae bacterium
GGGCACCTTGGCGAGAACGGAGGAAACGCCATGAACCCACCATGGGTCGCGCCCAACCCCGATGATCCGCGGCTGTCCGCGTCCCTGTCCGGCGTCGATCAGGACGGCCAGGCGGTGGAAACGCGCGTCATCATGGAGCGACCGCTCACCCTGTTTCTCAACGGCCGCGAGGTCGTCACCATGATGACCATCGGCGATTATCCGGAGTATCTGGCGGTCGGCTATCTGCTGAACCAGAACATGCTCAAGCCCGACGACGAGATCACCGGCGTCGACTTCGACGACGAGATCGAGACGGTCGTCGTCCGCACCGCGCGGGAGACCGACTACGAGGCCAAGCTGGGCAAGAAGGTGCTGACCTCCGGTTGCGCCCAGGGCACGGTGTTCGGCGACGTCATGGAGAAGTTCGAGACCGTACACCTCGATCCCCTGGCCGAGCTCCGGACCTCGTGGCTCTATGCGCTCACCCGGCAGATCAACACCATGCCGAGCCTCTATCTGGCCGCCGGTGCCATCCACGGCTGCGTGCTGTGCGAGGCCGACCGGCCGCTGCTCTACATGGAGGACGTCGGCCGCCACAACGCCGTCGACAAGATTGCCGGCTACATGTTCCTGAACGGCATCGCGCCGTCCGGCAAGATCTTCTACACCACCGGCCGGCTGACCAGCGAGATGGTTATCAAGACGGTGCAGATGGGCATTCCGATCCTGATCTCGCGGTCCGGGTTCACCGCCTGGGGCGTCGATCTGGCGCGACGCGCCGACCTGACCCTGGTCGGCCGCGCCCGGGGGCGGCGGTTCATCGCGCTCGCCGGGGCGCACCGCATCGTCTATGACGCCAACCACCACGCCACCGAGGAGGAGCCGCTGGCCGCGCAACGCAAGGGCGGGCGGCCCGACCATGCCGTCTGAGGCGCGATCCGGCGATGCTGGCCCGATCGTCGGCGTGTTGCTGGCCGGCGGCCGGGCCAGGCGCATGGGCGGCGGCGACAAGTGCCTGCTGCCGATCGGCTCGCGGACGCTGCTCGAATGCGTTGTCGCGCGGGCGGCGCCGCAGGTCGATCGGCTGGTGCTGAACGCGCACGGCGACGCGACGCGCTTCGCCGCATTCGGCCTGCCGGTGGTGGCCGACGTGGTCCCGGGTTTCGCCGGCCCGCTCGCCGGCATTCTGTCCGGCCTCGTCTGGGCGCGGGAGAGCGTGCCGGCCTGCCGCTGGGTGGCGAGCTTCGCCACGGACACGCCGCTCATCCCGCCGGATCTGGTCGCCCGCCTGGGGCAGGCGGTGGCGACCGGCGCCGACATCGCCTGCGCGGCCTCCGGCGGGCGGACCCATCCGGTGTTTGCGCTGTGGCCGATCGGCCTCGCCGCCGCCCTGCGGACGGCCCTGGTCGACGAAGGCATCCACAAGATCGACGCCTGGACCGCCCGCTATTCCGTGGCCCACGTCGAGTTCGCCAGCGCGCCGGTCGACCCGTTTTTCAATGTCAACGCGCCCCAGGACCTGGACCGGGCGGCCGCCCTCATCGCCGCCCTCATCGCCGCCGAGGGCGCCCCATGAAGGTGTTCGGCGTTGCCGGTTGGAGCGGCAGCGGCAAGACCATGCTGGTCGAGTCCCTTGTCCCGGCGCTGATCGCCCGCGGTCTCCGCGTCTCCACCATCAAGCACACCCACCAGGCCGTCGATCTCGATCGGCCGGGAAAGGACAGCTATCGCCACCGCTCGGCCGGGGCGACGGAGGTGGTGCTGGTCTCGCCGAGCCGGTGGACGCTGATCCACGAACTCCGCGGCGCTGCGGAACCGACACCCGAGGCCCTGCTCGCCCGCCTTGAGCCGGTGGATCTTGTCATCGCCGAGGGCTTCAAGAGGCTGCGCCATGACAAGCTCGAGGTGCACCGTCCGAGCCTCGGCCGGCCGCTGCTTGCCCCCGACGATGCGACGATCGTCGCCATTGCCAGCGATGCCGTGGTCGAGCGCCCACCGGTGCCGGTGCTCGACCTCAACGACGTGACGCAGATCGCAGCGTTCATCATTGCCCACTGCCGGGAGACGCCACGGCCCGAATGACCGCGGTCCGAAAGAAAGTGAGCGGCGCGCCTGGAGTTGCGGCACGCGGTTCCGCATATGCGTGCAGGACGCGTTGCAGGCGACCGGCCGGTGGAAACGACGATGGCAGCCTCGAGATTTCCGGCGCGACAGCGGGTCGAACGGCCGGAAGACCTCGAGAAGATCATCTTCGTCGATGACATGGCGGAAATCGATGTGCCGATCGGCGCCGTGGATCTGCTGCCGCTGAAGAATGCGGAGCGGTGCGACAGCCCCCGACTCCGCCGGGTGATGCGCTCGATCCGCCACAAAGGCTACTCGAGCTTCGATCCGGTGATTGTCCGCCTCGGGCGGCGTGGCCGCTGGGTCGTCGTCGATGGCGGCCATCGCCTCACCGCCGCCCGGCACGTCGCCAAGGAGGTCATCGCCAACCTGTTCGGACCCAAGGTCCGCTACATTCATTTCCTGCTGTACCGCACCCCGCTCAGCGAGACGCTGCTCGACGAGGACGAGGCGCCGGCAAAGGCGCCACGGCCGCCGGATGCCCGGTGACGCCGCCGGCGCGCGACCTCGATCGGATTCCTTGCCGAACACTGCCCTGCGGGGTAACAGAGACGTTGACGCGATCACGCCGTGGGCAGAAAGGAAGCCGGATGTTTCGGAAAGCTTTGCTCCTTCTTTCGCTGATTGGCCTCGTTGGCAGTTTCGCCGGGACGGCGACGGCACAGGATACACGGTCTCGCGCGGGCATGGACGCCCTCCGCGAGCGGGTCAATGCGGGCCGTGTCGGGGTGATTTCGGGCGGGGTGAACGGCACCTACATCCGCATCGCCGCGGATCTCGCGGCCGTGCTCGACAATCGCAACGAACTGCGCATCCTGCCGATCATCGGCAAGGGATCGGTGCAGAACATCACCGACATTCTCTATCTGCACGGCATCGACGTCGGCATCGTCCAGTCGGACGTGCTCGCCTTCATGAAGAGCGAAGGCATCCACCCGACCATCGAGCAGCGTGTCCGTTACATCACCAAGCTCTACAATGAAGAGTTTCACCTGCTTGCCCGGGACGACATCGCCGACGTTCAGGGACTCGCCGGCAAGCCCGTCAATTTCGACGTGGACGGCAGCGGCACCAACATGACCGCGGGGACCGTCTTCCGACTGCTCGGCATCGACGTCGAGCGGACGACGTTCGATCAGTCGCTGGCATTGGAGAAGCTGCGGACGGGCGAGATCGCGGCGATGGTCTACGTCGCCGGCAAGCCGACGCGGCTTTATGACGCGGTCGAGCCGGAGGCCGGCCTGCGGTTCCTGCCGATACCGCTCACTCCGGAGTTGCTGGAGACCTATCTCCCGGCGCGCCTGGAGCATGAGGACTATCCGCGCTTGATCGCCGAGGGCGAGAGCGTCGATACGGTCGCCGTCGGCGCCGTCATGGCCGTCTACAATTGGGCGTCCACCCATCAGCGCTATCGCAACGTCGCCGCGTTCGTCGAGGCGTTCTTCGAAGCGTTCGACGAGTTCCAGCAGCCGCCGCGGCACGCGAAGTGGCGCGAGGTCAATCTGGCCGCCGAGGTGCCCGGATGGCGACGGTTCTCGACGGCGGAGACGTGGCTGGCCGGATACGCCGAGCGCGCTTCACAGCAGGACCAGGTTCGGGCCCAGGCCCAGGCCCAGGCGGAGACCGAGCGGTCGTTCGAGGAATTCCTGACGTTCTTCCGCGG
>CAZBWP010000264.1:0-1841 GCA_964495295.1 uncultured Rhodospirillaceae bacterium
CCGCCATCGGATCGTCGAGGATCTCCGGGCCGACGTCGGAGGCCGAGGCGACGAGCACGTGCGCCGGCCGCGACCCCGCCTCGCCCGGCGGGACGTGCGCGATCACCAGCGCCGAGCGCGCCGTCAGGCGCAGCAGCGGGGCGAGATCGAGGCGGCGGCTGCGCACATAGACGCAGTCCGCCTGAATGTCGAGGAGACGATGCGGCGGATCGTCCTCGTGGGTGCGGACGACGTTGATGATGGTGCGTTCGCCGAGCCCGTCGACGAGGATCAGCGACCGGGTCGTCGGCTGGTCGAGAAAGCTGATCTGTGAGGTGTCGACGCCGATGGCGCCCAACTCCGCCACCAGCCCCGCGCCGGCATCGTCGCGGCCGATGGAGCCGATCACCGTGACGTCGTGGCCACGATAGGCGAGCGGCACGGCCGTGCAGGCGGCGCCGCCGCCGAGGCGCACGCCCTGACGCTTGCCCGAGAGATGGGTGCCTTCGCGCAACGGCTGGTCGAGCTTGACGACTTCGTCGAGGGCGACGGAGCCGATCACGACGATGCGGGCCATCGGCCCCTGCTCTCCCCCCGATCTCGCATCCGCACAATCTAGCGCTTGAGCGGGACAAGCGGCAAGGAATTAGGTCTGGTGACCGGCTGGCCCCCATGAGCAGGCGCCGTTTCCGTGCAGCCAGCCTTGCCGCCGGCGTGGGAGCGGCGCCGTGACCGCGGCGCCATCGCCGACGGCCGTGCGCCTGTCGGTCTTCTACGCCGCGACCTTCCTGGTCATCGGCGTGCACATGCCGTTCTGGCCGGTTTGGCTGAAAGCCCACGGACTCGGCGTCACCGAGATCGGCATCGTGCTGGCCATCGGCGTCGCCGCCAAGGTCCTCGGCAACCCCATTGCGGCGCACATCGCCGACCGGCGCGGCGAGCGGCGGCGGCCGATGATCGTGCATGCCCTGCTCGCCGTGCTGAGCTTCGCCCTGTTCGCGCAAGCCGAGGGGTTCTGGCCCGTCGTCGCGGTCAGCCTGCTGTTCTTCCTGGTGTGGCCGCCGCTGCTGCCACTCTCCGAGAGCCTGACCATGCTGGCGGTGCGCCGGGATGGCCTGGACTATGGCCGGATCCGCCTGTGGGGATCGATCGCCTTCATCCTCGGCGCGGTCGGCGCCGGCCAGGTTCTCGCCCGGTCGTCGCCCGAGGTCGTCTTTCCGCTCGTCCTCGCGGCGCTCGGCGGCGTCTGCGTGGCGGCACTGCTGCTGCCCGATCTGCGGCCACCGCTCGCACGCCCAGCGCGGGCGCCGATCCTGTATGTCCTCCGTGGGCGCGGCTTCGCCCTGTTCCTGGCGGCGACCGCCGCGGTGCAGGCGAGCCACGCGGTCTACTACGGCTTTGCCACGCTGCACTGGCAGGCCGCGGGCTACGGCGACACGCTGATCGGCGGGCTGTGGGCGCTCGGGGTCATCGCCGAGATCCTGCTGTTCGCGGCCGGGGATCGGGTGGTGCGGCGGGCGGGTGCGGCCTGGCTGATCGTCATCGGCGGTCTCGCCGGCGGACTGCGGTGGACGGTGACCGGAACGACCACCGAACTGTGGGCGCTGGTGATGGTGCAGACCCTGCACGCACTTTCATTCGGCGCGGTGCACCTGGGCGCCATCCATTTCATCGCGCGGGCGGTCCCGCCCGAGTTGTCGGCGACGGCGCAGAGCCTCTACTCATCCGTGGTGATGGGGCTCGGCTTGGGCCTGATGCTGTTCGCCGCCGGCCCGCTCTACGCCTCGGTCGGCGCGCAGGCCTTCCTTGCCATGGCCCTGTCGGCGGTGCTGGGAGCCGGGCTGGCGCTGCGGCTCAGGCGA
>CAZBWP010000264.1:1941-3763 GCA_964495295.1 uncultured Rhodospirillaceae bacterium
TGCCATGGCCCTGTCGGCGGTGCTGGGAGCCGGGCTGGCGCTGCGGCTCAGGCGATCGCTGCCCGATGCGGCCGGCGACGGCCCGTCAGCCGAGGGATGATGCCGCCCCGTCCCGGCCGCGGGTTATGCTTTCTGCATCCAGCCGCCGTGTTCGCCCTGTTGCCAGTAGGTGACGGCATGACCCGCGTCCCGGCGGGCCGTCCAGCGCTCGCGGGCGGCGGCCACCGCGGCCGGGTCGTTACCGTCGAACAGGTCGAAGCAGCGCTCGTAGGCGGCGACGTCGTCGACGTCCGAGCCGTCGGTCAGAAACAGGAAGGTGGCGCCGTTGGGGGCGTCCGATCCCGCCGTCAGCCAGATCGGCTGGGCCTCCGGGAAGCCGTCGCGCGCCGAGCCGTGTGGCAACCACGATGCCGGGTCATACGTCCACAAGAGCCCGGCGAGCGCTTCGACACGCGCCTCGGAGCCGGCGACGACGACCGCGCGCTTGCCGGCGGCCAGGGTCTTCTCCAGCAGCGTCGGCAAGACCGCCTCCAGCGGCGACCGCTGCAGGTGATAGAACGCGACGTCGGTCACCGCCGGCCCCGCCCCTTCGCAGGCGTCAGTCGCTCTCGTAATGCTCGGCGACCAATTGGTTGAGCAGCCGCACGCCATAGCCGCTGGCGCCCTTCGGCACCACGTCCCGTGCCTCCTTGGCCCAGGCCACGCCGGCGATGTCGATGTGCGCCCAGGGCACCTCATTGACGAACCGCTGCAGGAACTGGGCGGCGGTGACGCTGCCGGCGGCGCGGTTGCCGATGTTCTTCATGTCGGCGGCGTCGGACTTGAGCGCCTTGTCGTATTCGGGGCCGAGCGGCATGCGCCACGCCGGCTCGTCCACGGCCAGTCCGGCGGCGATGATCCGCTCGGCCAGTTCGTCGTTGTTCGAGAACAGGCCCGCCTTGTGGTGGCCGAGGGCGATGACGATGGCGCCGGTCAGCGTCGCCAGATTGATCATGAAGCGCGGCTTGAATCGATCCTGGGTGTACCAGAGAGCATCGGCGAGCACGAGCCGGCCCTCGGCGTCGGTGTTCAGCACCTCGATGGTCTGGCCCGACATGGAGGTGACGATGTCACCCGGTCGCTGGGCGGTGCCCGACGGCATGTTCTCGACGCATCCGATGACGCCGATGGCTTCGACCTTCGCCTTGCGGCCGGCCAACGCCTTCATCAGGCCGACGACGGTGCCGGCACCGGCCATGTCGTATTTCATCTCCTCCATCCCGGCGGACGGTTTGATCGAGATGCCGCCGGTGTCGAAGGTGACGCCCTTGCCGATGAAGGCGACGGGGGCGCTGTCGCTTTTCTTTCTGCCCTTGCCCTCCGACTTGCCCGAGGCGCCGCGCCACTGCATGACGACGAGCTTGGACTCGCGGGCGCTGCCCTGGCCGACCCCGAGCAAGGCCCCCATGCCGAGCTTCTTCATCTCCTTCTCGCCGAGCACCTCGACCTCGACGCCGAGCTGCTCGAGGCCCTGCGCCGCCTCGGCCAGGGTTTCCGGATAGACGATGTTGCCCGGCTCGGAGATCAGGTCGCGGGAAAAGAACACGCCGTCGGCGACCCGGTCATGCTCGGCGAACGCCTCGCGGGCGCGGGCATGGCCGTCGCAGGCGAACGTCAGCTTCGCCAGTTTCGGCTTCTCGTCGGCCTTCTCCTTGGTCATGTACTTGTCGAACCGGTAGGAGCGCAGGCGCGCGCCCAACGCCATTTCGGCCGCGATGGCCGCCGGCGCCAGGTCGCAACCGTCGATGGCGTCGACCAGCACCGTCACCTGCTCCGGCCCGTC
>CAZBWP010000265.1:0-3708 GCA_964495295.1 uncultured Rhodospirillaceae bacterium
CGGCTTCGGCTACAAGTGGAACATGGGGTGGATGAACGACACCCTGCGCTACATCGAAAAGGATCCGGTGCACCGGCGCTATCATCACGACCTGCTGACCTTCGGCCTGCTCTACGCGTTCACCGAGAACTTCATGCTGCCGATCAGCCACGATGAAGTGGTGCACGGCAAGGGCTCGCTGCTCAACAAGATGCCGGGTGACGGCTGGCAGAAGTTCGCCAACCTGCGCTCCTATCTGGCGTTCATGTGGACGATGTCCGGCAAGAAGCTCCTGTTCATGGGCTGCGAGTTCGGCCAGGGCGAGGAGTGGAACCACAACAAGAGCCTGGACTGGCATCTGCTCGACTACCCGCTGCAACGCGGCATGCAGACCCTGGTCCGTGACCTCAACGCCCTCTATGCCGCCAACCCGGCGCTGTACGAGACCGACTGCGTGCCCGAAGGCTTCGCCTGGATCGACTGCCACGACTCGGACAACAGCGTCATCTCCTATATCCGTCGCGCCAAGGATCCGAGCGACTTCGTGGTCATCGTCTGCAACTTCACGCCGCTCGTCCGCTACGACTATCGCCTCGGCGTGCCGGTCGGCGGGGGGTATGCGGAGATCTTGAACACCGACGCGTCGTGCTATGAAGGCTCCGGCGTCGGCAATGCCGGCCGCGCCGAAGCCGCGCCGATCGAGGCCCACGGCTATCCGTTCTCCCTCAGCGTGGCGCTGCCACCGCTCGGCACGGTGGTCTTCAAGCCGTTCCCGAGGGAAATCGTCGCCGCCGACGTGACGGAGGCAGCGGAGACGGCGGAGGCCGAAGCGGTGACCGGCGAGGTGGAGACGGCGAGCGATGTCGAGCCGGGTCAGGCTTGAGCCCGGCAGCCCATCGCCCCTCGGCGCCAACTGGGACGGACGCGGCGTCAACTTCGCGCTGTTCTCGGAGAACGCCGAGGCGGTGGAGCTGTGCCTGTTCGACGCCGGGGGCCGGAAGGAGACCGACCGGTTCACCCTCCCCGAGTATACCAATCAGATCTGGCACGGCTATGTGACCGGGCTGCAGCCCGGTCAGCTCTACGGCTACCGGGTGTCCGGTCCCTATGAGCCCAGGGCCGGGCATCGCTTCAATCCGCACAAGCTGCTCCTCGATCCCTACGCGCGGGCGATCGACGGGCCGCTGATCCTCAGCGACGCGCTGTTCGGCTACCGCCGCGGCAGTTCGCGCGGCGACCTGTCGTTCGACCGCCGCGACAGCGCCCGCGCCATGCCCAAGTGCCGCATCGTCGAGCCGGCGTTCACCTGGGGGGCGGAGCAGCTGCCGAACCGGCCGTGGTCGGAGACGGTGATCTCCGAGATGCACGTCCGCGGCATCAGCAAGCTGCATCCCGAGGTCCCGGACGCCGAGCGCGGCACCTTCGCCGGGCTCGGCCACCCGGCGATCGTCGACTATCTGGTCAAGCTCGGCATCACCGCGGTCGAGCTGCTGCCGATCCACACCATCGTCGACGAGCCGCACCTGAACGAGACCGGCCTCGGCAACTATTGGGGCTACAACTCGGTCAACTACTTCTCCGCCGACCACCGTCTGCACAGCCGCCGCGCGGCCAAGGAATTCAAGACGATGGTCGCCAATCTGCACAAAGGCGGGATCGAGGTGATCCTCGACGTCGTCTACAACCATTCGGGCGAAGGCAACGAGTTCGGACCGACCGTCTGTTTCCGCGGCATCGACAACGCCGCCTACTACCACCTGGCCGACGACCGGCGCCGCTATGTGGACTTCACCGGCACCGGCAACTCGCTCAACCTGACGCACCCGCGCGTCCTGCAGATGGTCATGGATTCGCTGCGCTACTGGGTGCAGGAGATGCACGTCGACGGGTTCCGCTTCGACCTGACGACGACGCTGGCCCGCGATCCCTGGAGCTACGACCCGGGCGCAGGCTTCCTCGATGCCGTCGCCCAGGATCCCGTTCTCGCCCGCGTCAAGCTGATCGCCGAGCCCTGGGATGTCGGCATGGGCGGCTACCAGGTCGGCCATTTCCCGCCCGGCTGGGCGCAGTGGAACGATCGCTTCCGCGACGGCGTGCGGCGCTTCTGGCGCGGCGACACACCGCTGGTCGGCGAACTCGCCTCGCGGCTCGCCGGCTCGTCGGACCTCTTCGAGAAGAAGGGGCAGCGCCCCTGGACCGGCATCAATTTCGTCACCGCGCACGATGGCTTCACCCTGCACGACCTGGTGAGCTACAACCACAAACACAACGAGGCGAACCGCGAGGACAACCGCGACGGCACCGACAGCAACAACAGCTGGAACTGTGGGGTCGAAGGGCCGACCGAGGATGCCGGCATCCGGGCGCTGCGCGAACGCCAGAAGCGCAACATCCTGGCGACGCTGCTGCTGTCCCAGGGCACGCCGATGCTGGTCGCCGGGGACGAGTTCGGTCGCACGCAGAACGGTAACAACAACGCCTATTGCCAGGACAACGAGGTCAGCTGGGTGCACTGGACGGGTCACCGCCCGGAAGACGAGGCGCTGACCGAGTTCGTCCGCCGGCTGCTGGCGATCCGCCGCGACGATCCGATCTTTCGCCGCGCCCGCTTCCTCTCCGGCGAGATCATCGACGGGGTTGGCGTCAAGGACGTGGCGTGGCTGGCGGCGGAAGGCCGGGAGATGGCGCCGGAGGACTGGAACGCGCCGCACGCCCGCTGTCTCGGCATGGAGCTGTATCGGCCGGCGAGCGGTGGGTCGGCGAGCGGTGGGTCGGCCAGCGGTGGATCGGGCGGCCGCCCGGATTCCCATGTGCTGCTGATCTTCAATGCCCACGACGGCACGGTGTCCTTCGCCCTGCCGTCGACACGGCTCGGCGCCTGGAGCCCCGTGCTCGATACCGGCCGACCCGACCTCAAGGACGGGGATCGCGTCGACGGCGCCGACACCGCCTATCCCGTGCTGGAACGCTCGTTCGTCCTGCTGCGCGATCGGTGAACGACGCTTCCCCCAGAAGAGCGGAGACCCCCTCCATGACCGACAGTGGCGCCCTCGACCGCCTCGCCACGCTGGCCGGGATCGAGCCCGGCTACCACGACATCTGGAACACCCGGCACGAAACCTCGGCGGTGACGAAGCGGCGCCTGCTTGCCGCCATGGGGATCGCGGCGGCGACCGATGCCGAGGCCGAAGCGAGCCTGGAGGCCCTGGAGGGCGCGTCCTGGCACCGGCCGTTGCCGCCGGTCGTCGTCGCCCGCGTCGGCCGCCCCATCGAGGTGCCGGTGAAGCTGCCACAGTCGATGGCCGGCGACGCGGTCGAGGGCGAGATCGTGACGGAAACCGGCACGGTGCACGCGGTGACCCTCCGCCCGGCCACCGCGCCTCTCGAGGATAGCCGGATCGTCGATGGCGTCGCGCACGAGCGCCGACGGGTCCGCTTGGCGGTCGACCTGCCGCCCGGCTACCACCGTCTCCGCCTGCCGAAGCTCGGCGGCAACACCATGCGGTTGATCATCGCACCGGATGCCTGCCATCTGCCCGACGATGGCGCGGCGGCGCGCGCCTGGGGGATCACCGTGCACGTCTACGCCCTGCGTTCGCCCCGCAACTGGGGCATCGGCGATTTCACCGATCTCGCGGACTTGGCGGCCGGCGCGGCGCGGCACGGCGCGGCAACGCTCGGCATCAATCCGCTGCACGCCCTGTTTCCCAGCGATCCCGAGCGCGCCAG
>CAZBWP010000266.1:0-3708 GCA_964495295.1 uncultured Rhodospirillaceae bacterium
GCCGCCGCCTCTGCCGCCGCCTCTGCCGCCGCCGCCGCGGCCTCGGCCGCCGCGACCTTTTCCGCCGCGGCCTCGCGCTGCGCCTTCACCGTCGCTTCGCGGACTTCGGACGCGACGCGCTTTTCCTCGGCCACCACCTTCGCCGTGAAGCCGTCGGTCTTCTCGGAGATGCGCGCCCGCTTGCCGCGCAGGCCGCGCAGATAATAGAGCTTGGCGCGGCGCACGTCGCCGTGGCGCACCACCTCGATCTCGGCGATGGTCGGCGAGTACAGCGGAAAGACGCGCTCGACGCCCTCGCCGTAACTAATCTTGCGGAGCGTGAACGCCGAGCCGAGGCCGCGGTTGCGTCGCGCGATGCACACCCCTTCGAACGCCTGCAGGCGTTCGCGCGTGCCCTCGACCACCTTGACCTTCACCCGCACGGTGTCGCCGGGCGCGAACCACGGCACGGCCCGGGCTTCCGTCAGCTTTTCGATTTGTTCCCGTTCGATTTGCTCGATCACGTTCATTGCACGCCTTCCTTCGACTCCATGGGCAGTCCGGCCGTGGTCACACGATAGCGCCGCCACAGATCCGGGCGCCGCTCGCGCGTCAACCGCTCGGCCTCGCGGCGACGCCATGTTCGAATTCCCTCGTGATCGCCGGACAGGAGGACCTCAGGCACCTCCCGGTCCCGCCAGATCCGCGGGCGCGTATAGTGCGGGTACTCCAGCAACCCGCGCTCGAAACTCTCCTCGGTCAGCGACGCCGCGTCGCCGACCACGCCTGGCACCAGGCGGACACACGCATCGATCAGTGCCAGCGCCGCCACCTCGCCGCCCGCCAGCACGAAGTCGCCGAGGCTGATCTCCTCGGGCTGCCACGCGCCGACGATGCGCTCGTCGATGCCTTCGTAACGGCCGCAGAGCATGATCGCGCCCGGCCCACGGGACAGCCGTCGCACCGTCGACTGCTCCAGCGGCCGGCCGCGGGGCGTCAACAGGATGACCGGCAGATCCGGATGCCGCGCCGCCGTTGCCGCCAGGGCCGCGTCGATCACGTCCGGCCGCAACACCATGCCGGGACCGCCGCCGAACGGCGTGTCGTCGACGGAGCGGTGTTTATCGCTCGCAAAGTCACGGATGTCCACCGTTTCCAGGCTCCAGAGCCCGGCCTCCAGGGCCTGGCCGGCCAGCGACACGCCAAGCGGTCCGGGGAACACTTGCGGAAACAGCGTCAGCGCGCACGCCGTCCAGGGCCGGGACGCGCTCATGTGTCGGCTGCCGTGTCGTCGAACAGGCCCGGCAGCGCCGCGATCACCACCCGGCCCGCGGCGAGGTCGACCACCGGCACCGCCGCTCGGGTGAACGGCACCAGCACGTCGCCGCCGTCGGCGGTCACCACTTCGAGGCTCGCCCCGCCGCCGTGATCGTGCACTGCCCGAACCGTGCCGAGCCGGCGGGTCTCGCCGCCGGTGTCCTCGGTGATCGCCAGGTCGGCGGCGAGCCCCACCAGGTCGACGTGATAGAACTCGTCCGCGCCGACCGCCGGCAGGGCGGATCGCGGCACGAACAGGCGGCGGCCCTTCAACGCCTCCGCGGCGGTGCGGTCGCCGATGCCCTTGATGCGCGCGAGCACGCGGTCGCTGCTGGCACCGGTGAGCGTCAGGCGCAGCGGCTGGCCGGCATCGTCGCGCACCGGGCCATAGGCGGCAACCGCCGCCGGGTCCTCGGTGAACGCCTTGATGCGGACCTCGCCACGCACCCCGTGCGCTCCCGTCACGACGCCGACGCACACCATGTCGTCCGCCTTCTCCGTCACGCTCGTCGCGTCGATCACGCGCCGGCGCTCAGGCCGTGGCTCCATCGCCATCACCCGCAGCCGCCGCCTCGGCGGCCGCCTTGGCCTTGGCCTCGGCCGCCTTCTGGCGCTCTTGCGCCTTCGCCTTGGGCGTCGCTTGCTTCGTCTGCTCGGTGCGCGGCCGCGGTTCCATCAGGCCGGCGTCGGCGCAGAACTTGGCGACGCGGTCGCTCGGGGTCGCGCCGACGCTGAGCCAGTGGCGGACCCGCTCGACCTGCAGGGTCACGCGGTCCGGATGGTCGCGTTCGACCATCGGATTGTAGGTGCCGACACGCTCGATGAAGCGGCCGTCACGCGGACTGCGGGAGTCGGCGACGACGATGCGATAGTAGGGGCGCTTCTTGGCGCCGGCCCGGGACAGGCGAATGCGCGTGCTCATGGGAAAATGCGGGTCCTTTCGGTTGCGGATGGTACGAAATTCAGCGGGGAGGCATCAGGCCGGGCGGCAGGCCGGCTCCCGAGAACAGGCCCTTGCGCCCCATCTTGCCCATCTGCTTCATCATCTTGCTCATCTGTTGATGTTGCTTGAGCAGGCGATTGACATCCTGGACGCTGGTGCCGGAACCGGCGGCGATGCGCCGACGCCGGGAGGCGTTGAGCAGCTTCGGGTTGCGGCGCTCGGCCGGCGTCATCGACAGGATGACGGCTTCCTGGCGGGCGACCACGCGGTCGTCGATGTTGGCGTCGGAGAGCTTCTCCTTGAACTTGGCGATGCCCGGGATCATGCCGATCAGGCCCTTGATGTCGCCGAGCTTGCGGATCTGCTTGAACTGATCGGCCATGTCTTCCAGGGTGAACTCGCCCTTCGCGAGTTTGCCGGCCAGCTTCTCCGCATCCTCGCGTTCGATCGCCTCGGCGGCTTTCTCGACCAGGCCGACCACGTCGCCCATGCCGAGGATCCGGCCGGCGATCCGCGACGCCTGGAACGCCTCGATGGCATCCACCTGCTCGCCGACGCCGATCAGCTTGATCGGACAGCCGGTCACCGCCCGCATCGACAACGCCGCGCCGCCGCGGGAATCGCCGTCCATGCGGGTCAGCACGATGCCGGTGACACCCACCTGGTCGTGGAAGCTCTGCGCCAGCGTCACCGCGTCCTGGCCGGTCAGCGCATCGGCGACGAGCAAGGTCTCGACCGGCTTGGTCGCCTGCTTGACCGCCCGCACCTCCGCCATCATGGCGTCGTCCAGGTGCAGTCGGCCGGCGGTGTCGAGGATGACCGCATCGAAGCCTTCGCGGCGGGCCGAGTCCATGGCGCGCCGGGCGATGGCCACGGGCTGCTCGCCAAAGATCACCGGCAGCGTCCTGGTCTCGGTCTGCTCGCCCAGCACCTGCAACTGCTGCTGCGCGGCCGGACGATAAATGTCCAGCGAGGCCATCATCACCCGCTTCTTGTCGCGCTTGGCGATGCGCGACGCCATCTTGGCACACGTGGTGGTCTTGCCCGAGCCCTGCAGGCCGACGACCAGGATGGCGACGGGCGGGGTCCCGGCGAGGTTGATGCCGCTGCCCGTCGGCAGGTCCTCCGCCTCGCGGCCGCCGAGCATGTCGATCAGCGCGTCGTTGACGATCTTGACGACCATCTGGCCCGGCGTGACGCTGCGCAGCACCTCCTGCCCGACCGCGCGCTGCCGGACGCTGGCGATGAATTCCTTCACCACCGGCAGCGCCACGTCCGCTTCGAGCAGCGCGATCCGCACTTCCCGCAGCGCCTCGGTGACATGCGCCTCGGTCAATGCACCGCGCTTCTTCAGCCCGTCGAGAATGCCCGAGAGCCGGGTGCTCAAGCTTTCAAACACGCGCCAACGTCCTTTCGGTGACAGAACACAAAAAAGCCAGTGCGCGATACTCGCGGACTGGCCGGACTCC
>CAZBWP010000267.1:0-3700 GCA_964495295.1 uncultured Rhodospirillaceae bacterium
CGTGGAGCCGGAGAAGCAGCGGGCGGAGTTTCTGGAGCGCGCGGTCGAGGCGACCATCCGCGTCGGCCTCGTCGTCGTGCTGATCGCCTGGTGCTTTCAGACGCTCCGGCCGTTCCTGCAGCCGGCGCTCTGGGGGATGATCATCGCCATCGCCGCCTATCCCGGCTACCTCAGGCTGCGCCGGGCGCTCGGCGGGCGACGCGGTGCCGCGGCCACCGCTTTTGCCCTGCTCGGGCTGGTGATCATCGTCATCCCCATGGCGGTGCTCGCCGGAACCCTGGCCGACGGTGTCGGCGCGGTCGCCGAAGAGCTGAAGGACGGCGCGCTGACCATTCCCGCGCCGCCGGAGTCGGTGAAGGCGTGGCCGCTGGTTGGCGAGCGGGTGCATGCCCTGTGGCTGACGGCCTCGCACAACATCGGCGATGTCCTGGCCGGCTTCGGGCCGCAGTTGCGGGAGGCGGGTGGTGCCGTGGTGTCGGCGGCGGCGGGGGCGGGGCTGGCGCTGCTGGAGTTCGTTGCCGCCATCATCATCGCCGCCGTGCTGATGGTCTACGCCGACGGCGGCGAGCGGGCCGCCGACGCGATCGCCGTGCGCATCGCCGGGCCGCGCGGGCCCGAGTATGCGGACCTGGCGAGGTTGACGATCCGCAACGTCACCCGCGGCATCCTCGGCGTCGCGCTGATCCAGGCGCTGCTCGCCGGTATCGGCTTCCTCGCCATCGGCCTGCCCGCCGCCGGACTGCTGGCGCTGGTCTGTCTGATCCTGGCGACGATCCAGGTGGGCGTCGGGCCGATCATGATCCCGGCGACGATCTACGTGTTCTATGTGAACGATACGCTGACCGCCGTGCTGTTCGCCGGGTGGACCGTGCTGGTGATCCTCAGCGACAACGTGCTGAAGCCGATCCTGCTCGGCCGCGGCGCGCGGGTGCCGATGCTGGTGATCTTCCTCGGCGCCATCGGCGGTTTCCTCGCGACGGGCATCATCGGCCTGTTTACCGGCGCGGTGGTGCTGTCGCTCGGCTACACGCTGTTCGTCGCCTGGTTGAACCGCACGCCGTCGATCGAGCCGGAAACACCGGTCAGGTGAAGGCCTTGAAGGCGATGATGGTGAAGGTGTCGGCGATGCCGGGCAGCGTCTGGATGCGCTCGGTGACGAAGTGGCCGATGTCCGCGCCATCCTCAAGGTAGCACTTGAGCATCAAGTCGTAGTGCCCTGATATGGAATAAACTTCCGAGACGCCTTCCACCTGCTCGGCGACTGCGGCGGCGACCGCGTAGGAGCGCCCGAGTTGGCATTTCACCTGCACGAAGATGGTCTGCATCGCCGCCCTGCCTTCCGCCCTGTCTTCTGGCCGTCCCCGGTGCGGTCAGCCGTCGTCGACGGTGCTGCGGATGCGCGGTTCGCGCAACAGGAACGCCGGCACGTGATCGCCCATGCCGACCACCGGCGCATCGTCCGCGTCGCGCTCGCGCCGGGGCGCGCGCTTGCGCCGGCGAGGATCCTTCCGGCCGCCGTTGCGGTCGTCGGCCGCCGTGGCCGCCGTGTTGGCGGTGGCCGGGGCGGGCGCGGGGTCCGCAGCCTTGGCGGTTGCAGGACTTGGTGCGGTGGCAGGGGCTCGCGCGGTGGCGGGCGCTGAAGTGGCAGCCGGAGCCTCAGCGTCGGGCGATCTTGGCGCGGTGCTTGGCGCGGTGCCTGGCGCCTTGGCGGTGGGCCGCCGCTGTTCGCCGCCCGCAGCGGGCCGCCGCTGCTCGCCGGCACGCCCCTTGCGGCCTCGGCCACCACGGCGGCTCGGCGCCGCCAGTTCGGCGGCATCGAAGCCTTCCAGCGCGATGCGCGGGATCGCCCGGCCGATCAGCGACTCGATGTCGGCGATGTACTTGCCGTCCTCGGGGGCGGCGATGGTCAACGCGACGCCACTGCGTCCGGCGCGACCGGTGCGGCCGATGCGGTGGACGTAGTCCTCGGCGTGGGTCGGCACGTCGAAATTGAAGACGTGGTGGATGCCGGCGATGTCGAGGCCGCGCGCCGCCACGTCGCTGCAGACGAGCAGGCGCACGTCGCCGGTGCGCAGCCGCGCCAGGACGTCCGAACGCGCGGACTGCGGCATGTCGCCGTGCAACATCTCGGCGCCGTAGCCGTGCCGCTTCAGCGAACGCTGGACGACGCCGACATCGCGCTTGCGGTTGCAGAAGACCAGCGCGTTGCCGACCTCGTAGGCGTCGATCAGGGCGCGCAACGCCGCCCGCTTCGCCTTCTGCATGCCGACGTCGCCGCCGGTGGCGTCGACCACCAGCAAGCCCTGCTGCACGGTCTCGGCCGGGGTCGACGGCCGCGCCACGGAGATCTCCCGCGGGTTCATCAGGAATGCGTCCGCCAGGCGGCGGATTTCCGGCGGCATGGTCGCCGAGAAGAACAGCGTCTGGCGCATCCGCGACAACAGGCTGACGATCCGCTCCACATCGGGGATGAAGCCCATATCGAGCATCCGGTCGGCCTCGTCGATGACCAGGATCTTGACGTCGTTCAGCACCAGATAGCCGCGCTCGAAGACGTCGATCAGGCGGCCTGGGGTGGCGATCAGCACGTCGACGCCACGGTCCAGCACCTTCACCTGGTCGGCCATGGACTCGCCGCCGATCAGCAGCGCCTTGGTCAGGCGATGATATTTTCCATACTTGTTGAAGCTTTCGGCGACCTGCGCCGCCAACTCCCGCGTTGGCTCGAGGATCAACGAGCGCGGCATTCGCGCCTTGGCCCGGCCGGCGGCAAGAATCTCGATCATCGGCAGGGTGAAGCCGGCGGTCTTGCCGGTGCCGGTCTGCGCGCAGCCGAGCACGTCGCGCCCCATGAGGATGACGGGAATCGCCTGTTCCTGGATCGGCGTCGGCACGTCGTAGCCGGCGTCGCTGACAGCCTTCAGGAGTTGTTCGCTCAATCCGAGGTCGGAAAAACCCATGCTTTTGTTTCGAACGGCACCTGGGCCGCTAATCACTTCCCTATCAATGATGTTCCGGAGATATCATGTGGCGCGGCGAACAAGTCAACGCAGAGACCCTCGCCGCCGCCGCAATTCCGCCTTTCTTGGCGAAACGTGGCCGATCGGTTACGGTCAGTGCCGGCTTTCGGGCACGACAGTGGTCGGTGCCGTCCGTCGGGCACGCCAGGGATTGCACAAAGGGGATGCCATGCTGATCGATCCGCACGATTCGTGCCTGCTCGTCGTCGACCTGCAGGAGCGGCTGCTGCCGGCGGTGGTGGCGGCGGACGACGTGATCGCCAACACCCGGACGCTGATCGCCGCGGCGGCGCGGCTGGAGGTGCCTGTTCTCGTCTCGGAGCAGTACCGGCGCGGCCTCGGGCCGACGGTGGCGCCGGTCGCGGAAATACTGCCGGCCGGCGTCGTGGTCGAGAAGATGACGTTCTCGTGCCTGCGCGACGCCGGGTTCGCCGCGCGTCACAAGGCGCTCGGCCGCGGCCAGGCAGTGGTCGCCGGCACCGAGGCGCACGTCTGCGTGCTGCAGACCGTCGACGACCTGCTCGCCGCCGGGGTGGATGTGTTCGTCGTCGCCGACGCCACGTCCTCGCGCACGCCCGCCAGCCACGCGTTGGCGCTGCGCCGCCTCGCCAACGAAGGGGCGCGCATCGTGACGACGGAGATGGTGGTGTTCGAATGGCTGGAGCGCGCCGGCACGCCGG
>CAZBWP010000268.1:0-2398 GCA_964495295.1 uncultured Rhodospirillaceae bacterium
GGGCGAAGCGGCGGGCCGTCGCGGCGGGAATGATCAGCAGCGAGACGATCAGCAGAATGCCGACCAGTTTCATCGCCAGCGCGACGACGAGGGCGATCAGCACCATGAAGACGAGGCTCACCTCAGCGGTGGGAACCCCTTCGGCGCGGGCCAGGTCCTCGTGCACCGTCGTCGCCAGCAGCGGCCGCCAGATCGCCGCCAGGATGCCGAGCACCACCGCTCCCCCGAGGTAGATCCAGAGAATGTCCGTCGTTGTCACCGCCAAGATGTCGCCGAACAGGTAGCTCATCAGGTCGAGCCGGAGCCACGTCATCAGCGCGATGGCGACGAGGCCAAGCGCCAGGGCCGCGTGGGCGAGAATGCCGAGCAGCGTGTCGCCGGAGAGCCACGGCGTTCGCTGCAGCGAGACGAGCAGCAGCGCCACCAGTACGGTCACGGCGACGACACCGAGATAGAGGTCGATGTCGAGGAGGAAGCCCAGGGCGACTCCGAGCAGGGCCGAATGCGCCATGGTCGATCCGAAATACGCCATCCGCCGCCAGACGATGAAGCAGCCGAGCGGGCCGGCGACGATGGCGGCCCCGATGCCGGCGACGAGCGCGCGAACGAAAAAGTCGTCGAGCATCAGTGGTCCCGCTCGCTGGCCGGATCGGCCGGCTGGGTGTTGGGGGCGCCGCCATTCAGGGGAACCACGTCGCCCGACGCGGCGTGGACATGATCGTGATGGTGGGTGTAGACGGCGAGCAGGTTGGAGGCCTTTGGCCCGAACAGCCGCACGAACTCCGGATGCCGGCCGACGGCTTCGGCGGTGCCGACGCAGCACACGTGCCGGTTGAGGCACAGCACGTGATCGGTCGACGCCATCACCATGTGCAGGTCGTGGGAGACCACGATCACCCCGCAGCCGCGCCGCCGGCGCAGGTCGCTGATCAGCTCGTAAAGGGCGGCCTCGCCGGCGAAGTCGACCCCCTGGATGGGCTCGTCCAGCACCAGCAGATCGGGATCGACGAGCAGCGCCCGCGCCAGCAGCACGCGCTGCACCTCGCCGCCGGACAGGGACTGGACGGCGGCGTCCAGAAGATGGGCGACGCCGGTTTCGGAGAGTGCGGCCTCGACCGCCCGGCGAGGGCGGCGCATGGTCAGTGTCATCAACCGGGCGACGGTGATCGGCAGCACCGGATCCAGGTGCAGGCGCTGCGGCACATAGCCGACGCGCAGACCGTCGCGGCGGCGCACGACGCCCGCCGTCGGCCGCAGCAGCCCGAGAAGCAGCTTGAGCAGCGTGGTCTTGCCGGCGCCGTTGGGGCCGATGATGGTGGTGATTTCGCCGGACCGGACGATGACGTCCACATGGTCGATGATGATGTGGCGGCCGTAGCTGAGGCAGAGTCCCTCGCCGACGACCAGGGCCGGGGCCGCGTCAACCGGGGGCGGCATCGATGGCAGCCTTTCGGCACGCGGCGCACAGGCCGGCCACCTCGACGACGGGGGACGAGACGGTGAAACCGATCTCCGAGGCCGCCTCGGCGATGGCCCGACTGACGCCCGGGTCGGTGATCTCGCCGATCATGCCGCAGCGCTGGCAGATCAGGAACTGGGCGCCGTGCCGTGCCGCGGCGTGGGCGCAGGCGACGTAGGCGTTGAGGCTGGCCAGCCGGTGGACGAGGCCGTGCTCGATCAGGAAATCCAGGGCGCGGTAGACGGCGATCGGTGCCGGCCGCCGGCCGTCCCGCGCCAGCCGGTCGAGGATATCGTAGGCGCCGATCGCGCCATGGCTTTCGGTGATGATCTCCAGCACGCGGCGGCGCTGCGCCGTCAGACGCACCCGGCGGGCGAGGCACACCTGTTCCGCGTCCGCGAGAATGGCCGACCGGCAGCGGTCGTGATCGTGGTCGGTGCTCGGAAAGAACGGCACCGCCATCACGGCAGCGGTTCGCGATGGGCGGACGGGGGGGTCGGCCATGCCGTGCGGCCTCCAGGTTGACATGTTATACTGTAGCGTCCTATGCGTTGTCATCGTCCGTGACATCATCCGAGAGACGGAGCATAGCCTGCCATGGTTCGCTTGCCATTCGCCATCCTTGCCGCCGGCACCGCGCTGTCAACCGCCCTTGCCCTCGGCGGCGCCCTGCCAGCACGCGCCGAGGCGCCGCGCGTTGTCGCCAGCATCGTCCCCATCCATGCGCTGGTCGCCGGCGTCATGGACGGCGTGGCGACACCGACGCTGCTGGTCAAGGGGGGCGCCTCGCCGCACGCGTACGCGCTGAAACCGTCCGATGCCGAAGCCCTGCAGGAAGCCGATGTGGTGTTCTGGGTGGGCGACGAACTGGAAACCTTTCTCGAAAAGCCGCTGCGGGCGATCCCGCGCGACGCCCGGATCGTCGCCCTGCACGAGGCG
>CAZBWP010000268.1:2498-3693 GCA_964495295.1 uncultured Rhodospirillaceae bacterium
GAGGGCCACGCGCACGAGGGCCACGCGCACGAGGGCCACGGCCATGACCACGCGGAGCATCATGAGTCGCACGATGGGCCCGACGATGCGCACGACGATGGGCACGGGCACGCGCACGGCGAGACGGACATGCACATCTGGCTCGACCCGGTCAACGCCCAGGCGATGGTCGACCGGATTGCCCAGGTGCTGAGCGACGCCGATGCGGCCAATGCGGCGCGCTACCAGGCCAATGCTACAGCGCTGCGCGCCCGTCTCGGGGAGTTGGACGCGGCGCTCCGGCAGGATCTGGAGCCGGTGAAGGCTCGGGCCTTCGTGGTGCTGCACGACGCCTACCAGTACTTCGAGAAGCGTTACGGGCTGAGCGCCGCGGGATCGATCACGGTGAGCCCCGAGCGCCGGCCGAGCGCCCAGGCGCTGGTCGAGGTGCGCGCCCGCATCGCCGAGACCGGCGCCGCCTGCGTCTTCGCGGAGCCGCAGTTCGAGCCGGGGATCGTCGCCACGGTGGTGGAGGGCACGGGCGCCCGCACCGGTGTCCTCGACCCGCTGGGTGCTGCCCTGACGCCCGGTCCCGACGCCTACTTCGAGCTGCTGCAGGGCCTCGCCGAGTCGCTGACGGCGTGTCTCGGTCAGCAGAGCTGAGGCGGGCGGGCGGCTTGGCCGCTGCGTCGCGCCTTGGCGCTTCCGGTCAGGCTGTCTCGGTGCCGGGCGACTTCACGCGATAGAAGATGGCGTAGAGCACCGGCACCATCACCAGGGTCAGCACCGACCCGACCAACAGACCGCCCATGACGGTGAGGGCGAGGGAGCGGAAAAAGACGTCCCCCAACAGCGGGATCAGGCCGAGCACCGTGGTCCCGGCCGTCAGCAGCACCGGCCGGGTGCGCGAGATGGCGGAATCGACGACCGCCTGATGCGGCGATTTGCCTGCCGCCAGTTCGAGATTGATCTCATCTAACAGTACGACGGCGTTCTTGATCATCATGCCGGAGAGGCTCATGGCCCCGAGCAGGGCAACGAAGCCGAAGGGCGCCTGCGTCACCAGCAAGGCCGGTGAAATGCCGATGAACACGAACGGGATGATCAGCAGGATGATGGCCACCGGGCGGAACGCGTTGAACAGCGCGATCAGGATGAACAGCATGATCGCGACCGCCGGCACGATCCCCGGAATGAGGCTTGCCTGCGAGGCGTT
>CAZBWP010000269.1:0-3690 GCA_964495295.1 uncultured Rhodospirillaceae bacterium
CAGCAACTCCGGGGGTTCCAGATGATCGACAAGAAACACATCGGGCGGTCGACGCCGGCGATGACCTTCGACGTAGAGAAGGGGCGCCTGAAATTCTTCGCCAAGGCCGTCGGCGAAACCAATCCCGTGTACAGCGACGAAGCCGAGGCGAAGGCAGCCGGGTATCCGTCGATCCCGGCGCCGCCGACCTTCGGCTTCTGCCTGGAAATGGAGTCCAACTCGCTGTGGGACAACATCGCGGCCATGGGCGTGCCGGTCGGCAAGATCCTGCACGGCTCCCAGTCCTTCAAGTACCACAAGCCGATCTGCGCCGGTGACCGGATCACGTTCGAGACCAAGGTGTCCGACATCTACGACAAGAAGGGCGGCGCCCTTGAGTTCATCGTCGAGGACTCCGTCGGCAAGAACCAGAACGGCGACGTGGTCGTCGAGCTGAATCGCGTGATCGTGGTGCGGAACTAGGGGAGGACGGAACAATGACCGAAGCGACCTTTGATGCCGCCACCGTTGGCGACGAGGTGATCCGCCTGGAGACCGATCCGATCTCGCGGACGACGCTGGCCCTCTACGCCGGGGCGTCGGGCGATCACAACCCCATGCACATCGATCTCGACTATGCGAAGAAGGCCGGCGAGAGCGACGTCTTCGCCCACGGCATGCTGGTCATGGGCTACATGGCGCGGTCGCTGTTGCAGTACGCGCCGCAAACGGCGCTGCGCAGCTTTTCGACGCAGTTCAAGGCGATCACCCGCATCGGCGAGAAGATCATCTGCACCGGCACGGTCGCCGAGAAGATGGAGGAGGGCGGCGAGAAGCGCGTCAAGCTCGCGCTCACCGCAGCCAACCAGGACGGCCAGGTGAAGGCGGCCGGCGAAGCCGTCGTCGCACTACCCTGACGGGTGCGGCCGGCGAAGCCGTCGTCGCACGGCCCTGACGGGTGCGGCCGGCGTTTCCGCGCCGGCCTGCGCGCCGCGGTTCGCTCTGGCGTTCGCCGCAAACCTGGCGTACATCCGGGGTCGTGCGCCGCGCCCCCGAGCGAACGGCAGGGACGGTCGGGACTGTCGCAACGCTTGACCGGAATTCCGGGATGGCATGTCGACTAGGCGGCAAAAAAGACATGTTCGTATTGTAGTACGTTCGAGAATCAATCGCGTCCCGAGGGAGAATCGGAATGGATTTTGCAACCCAAACATCAAGCCTGATGTCCATGTGGAACGAAACCCAGAAACAGATGATGTCCAACTGGCTCGCCATGATCTCCCCGGGCGGAGCGGCGTTTCCGGGCGGACTGATGGCGGGCGGCGGACGGTTTCCGGGCTTCGATCCCAGCCAGATGATGAAGCAGATGGTCGACACGTGGTCGGGCCTCGCCGGCAGCACGCCCGAGCGGTTGGCCGGCAACGTTCTCGGCACGCCCGACGTGATGATGCGCAGCGTCAATCTGCTGATGAAGGCCTGGCAGGTGGCGGCCCCGAACATCGAGGCCGGCAAGCCGTGGAAGCCGGACCTTGCGAAGCTGCTGTCCACATGGCAGCAGGAGATGATGCAGCTGCCGAGCCGCCAGATGTCGACGGCCAACGAGTTCGCCGACCTCGTCAAGACGATGTTCACCCAGGGGTCGCCCATCACGGGTCCGTGGATGGCGATGATGAGCCAGGCGCTGGCCGGCGGCCATCCCGGTGCGGCGTTCATGTCCGGCTCCGGCATGATGAACCAGTTGATGGGCTTCGAAGAGGGGTTGATGCCGATCATGGGCGGCCTCGGCGAGCTGCCGCGCGGCACCGTCGTCCGCGAGAAGATGGGCAAGATCCTCAAGGCCGCCGACGCGCTCACCGACCTGCGCAAGGCCCAGGCCGTCTACCACAAGACCATGGGCGATGCTCTCGCCACGGCGGTCGAGCGGACCATCGATCACTTGGCCAAGCTGGCCGAGAAGGGCGAGAAGATCCATTCCATCCGTGACCTCATGCGCACCTTCTACACGGTCGCCGACAAGACCCTGAACGAGGTCTTCATCGGCGAGAACTTCCTGAAGGTGCAGGAGGAGATGACGGCGGCGCTGATGACGTTCAAGGTGCGGCAGCGCGAGGCCCTGGAGATCATGTATCAAGCCATGGAACTGCCGACCCGCTCCGAGATCGACGAGGCCTACAAGGACATGCACGAGCTGAAGCGCGAGATCCGCATGCTTAAGCGGCAGCTCAAGGAGGTCACCGACAAGAAGCCGGCGCGAGTCGCCGCTGCGCCCAAGGCCGCCAAGGCGCCGGCGCAGGGACCGGCCCCGGGACCGGCCACGGCCGGCTGAGCGACCCCGGCGGGAGAGAACCCCCGGTGACGGGGCGCTGCCGCCCGGCACGCGTCGTCCCGGGACCAAAGGACCCCTTCGAACGAACAGGTTCGCGGATCGACCGTTCAAACGGCATGGCAATCGACCGAACGATGCGATCCACTAGCAGGAGACCACGTCGATGACTTCATATCCCATCGAGATCCGCCAGGAAGACTTGGCCCGGGAAATGGCCGAGATCCAGAAGAAGATCGCGGCCGGCATGCAGCGCCTGCGCGACATGACGGACAACGACGTCGACATCGGCAGCACGCCGAAGGACGTAATCTACGAGCGCGAAACCTGGAAGCTGCACCACTATCACCCGGTGAAGCCGAAAAAGGACGTTCACCCGGTGCCGTTGCTGATCATTCCCCCGCTGATCAACGGCTACGAGGTGGCCGACCTGCAGCCCGACCGCTCGGTCGTCCGCAACTTCCTCGAACACGGCATGGACGTCTACCTGGTCAACTGGGGCTATCCCAGGCGTGCCGACATGTTCCTCACGTGGGACGACTATGTCTGCGACTTCATCGATGACGCGGTCGACCACGTGCTCGCCGATGCCGGGGTCGACAAGACCAGCATGTTCGGCCTGTGCCAGGGCGGCACCATGTCGACCTGCTATTCCGCCCTCAATCCCGACAAGATCAAGAACCTGGTGCTGACCGTCACCCCCATCGACTTCCATGCCAACCGGGTGGAAGGGCAGCCGCACGTCGGCCTGCTGTTCGAGATGGGCAAGACCGCCAACGTCGACCTGATGCGCGAGGCCTTCGGCCTGATCCCGGCCGACGTGCTCAACGTCTCGTTCCTGATGGCCTCGCCGTTCACCCTGATGTTCGGCAAATACGCCGACATCATCGACCTGTTCGAGAACCGCGAAGCCCTGCTCAACTTCCTGCGCATGGAGAAGTGGCTGTTCGGCGGACCGGAGGTGTCCGGCGCGGCCTATCAGCAGATGGTCAAGACCTTCCTGCAGGACAACGCCCTGGTCAAAGGCACCCTTGAATTGGACGGCCAGAAGGTCGATCTAAAGAACCTCAGCATGCCGGTGCTCAACTGTTTCGCTGAACGCGACCACCTGGTCCCGCCGGGATGCTCGCTCGGGTTGTCGAAGCACATGGCCCACAACAAAAAGTACAAGGAATTCCCGATCAAGACTGGGCATATCGGCATTTATACCGGTGGCGCGTCGCAGAAAATCATGGTACCGGGCGTCGTCGAGTGGCTGCATCAGATGGATTCATAAAAGCAAATCCTCCTCCAATCTCGAACCTCCCGCGGCGGCCCCCAAGGCCGCCGCTCTTCTATGCGGGCGCGCCTGCGCCCCGGGCCCCCAAGGCCGCCGCTCTTCTATGCGG
>CAZBWP010000270.1:0-3681 GCA_964495295.1 uncultured Rhodospirillaceae bacterium
ATGAGCGAGGCCGAGGTCGGCCGCCTGCACGACCAGCACATCGTCGCCGGCCCCGCAACCTCCGGCTACAACGACACCGTCGATTGACGGCAGGGCCGCCGCGCCCCGTCCCCATATCCGCGAAGCCATCCCCAGCTAACGCTCAGGTGTCTGCAATGCGGCGGGCGTTGTGTAACCGTTAGCGCCATTCGTAGGCACCGGCGTCGACGCCTGCCCCTTGCGGCCGCGGCGTGCCGGCGATGTCGGTCGCCGGTGCATGGCGCAGCGAGCCGGCGGCGATCGCCGGGCTGCCGGCGCGCAGGCGCAAATCGAACCGCTCCGGATCGACGAAGAAGGCCGCCCGGTCGGTGATGTCGACGTTGCCCGTTGCGGTCACGCCAGGCTTGGGTAGGCCGAACAGGTCCTGTCGGTGGGACGCGCGCGGCTCCGCGAGGTTGTTGGCGATGACGCTGTTCTCGGGCGGGCGGCCGTCCTTGTGGTGGGTTATGCTGATCCACGGCGGACCCGGCCGCTGGTCGTTCGGATCGATCACCGTGTTGTTGACGATCCGGACGTTCCGCGCCCCCATCACGGTGATCCCGTGCCAGTGATCGGTGATCACCACGTTGTTCTCGATCACCCAGTCGACATAGACGCCATCGAACATGCCGATGCCCTGCAGGGTGCAGCGAAACGGTTGCTCTGGGTCTTCGTAATTGATGATGCGGTTGCCGCGCAGCACGCCGCCGACCACCTCGCCGGTGCCGGGCTTGCCATCGGCTCCGATCGACCAGGACTGGAAGCCGTCGTCGTGGTTGCCGTCGACCTTGAGGCAGTTGCGGATCACGTTGAATTCGTACGTCGTGTGGTCGCCGAGGCCGCGGATGCCGTCTCCTGCGAAGGTCTCGATGATATTTCTCTCGACCCGGGACTCATGCGCCAGTGAGTGAATGCCGTGCCGGACATGATAGATGTGGTTGCCGCGCAGCGTGATCTCACGGCCAGCCGCGTAAATCCCGTGTCGCGCGTTCCGTCGCCAGTCCTCGGCCGACCACTCGGAAACGTCGGGCGCGGTGCTGATTGTGGAGTCCTCGAGGATGATACGTTCCGAAGCGCCCCCGATCGCGACGATTGCCCCGCGCAGGCGGCCCTCGCCGAAGTTCGGACTAACGTGCAAGCCTTTGAGGTGCCAGCCGCTACTCTCGTCAATTCGCAAAACTGAGAACTGCGGGGTGTGGCCCGGCGCGGCGGCGAGGGTCACCCAGCCGTCGTTGCGTCGGCCGCGGATCTCGAGGCGGCCGTACGGACCTGACCGCAGGAAGAGCGTATCGCCGGGTCGCAGGCGTCCCTCGTCGAGGACCGCTTGGACCGACCGCCAAGGCGACGTCGCACTGCCGTCTCCCTCCGGCGATCCGCGGACGGCATCCACCGTGTATTCGTTCGGCTGCGCCAAAACGGGCAGCGACAGTAACGCTAAGACCACGGCGGCGATACGGCTTCGCATGGCTTGGCTCCGCTTTCTGACGATCCGCTCCGATGGCTTGCCCGCGCCCGAGACGCTCAGCCCGGTGGCCAAATGATTGCGTGGCACGCGCCGCTTGGCCGGGCCGGCCGAGCCGTACGCAACGCCGGACCGCATCCCTCATAGCTTGCGTCCGGGGTTTTCGATAGCAAGACCGTTCCGCCTCGAGAAGGCATCCCGGGTCGGGCCGTTGCTCCGGTCGACAGGCGCGGCGCGCCGGCCTCGAGAAATCCGGCCACATTGGCACCGGGGACTGAAGGAGCGGCGGCGTTGCGGCGCGCGAAGGATTAGACTAGACTGGACTTAGTTATGACGCTAGCAGTTGCGGACACGCCATGAAGACGGTCAACATCCACGAGGCCAAGACGCACCTGTCCCGCCTGATCGAGGACGTCGCGTCCGGCGAAGAGGTGATCATCGCCCGGAGCGGCAAGCCGGTGGCCCGGCTCGTGCCGATTCCCGAGCGAGCGAGCGACCGTCAACCGGGACAGTGGCGGGGCGCGTTGCGGATCGGTGATGATTTTGATGCGCCGTTGCCCACGGATCTCGCCGACGCGTTCGGTGCGGACGCATGACTTTGCTGCTCGATACACACGTCCTTTTATGGTGGCTTGCCGACGATCCGGCGCTTGGGAAAAAGGCCCGGGCGGCAATCTCCGACGCCCAGCACAGCGTGTGGGTGAGTGCCGCCTCCGTCTGGGAGATCGCCATCAAGTCCGCCCTTGGCCGGCTCAGCATGCCCGGCCCGGTGGCCGAGGTGTTGCCGAGAGCGCTTTCCAACAATGATTTCTCTCCGCTGGCGATCACCGTCGAGCACGCCCTTTGCGCCGGCGACCTGCCGCCCATTCACGCCGATCCGTTCGACCGGATGCTTGTTGCGCAAGCGATCACCCACGCCTGGACGCTCGTCACCGCCGACGCCATCGTCGCTCGCTACCCCGTAAAGACCCTCGCGGCCTGACCTGGCGCACCCGCTGCCGGCGCCAACCCTCCCGCCGCCGGGGACGAATTAACCACTTCGCACCTGCGAAATATGGTATCAAAGCTGATGCCGTTGCGTATGTCCGCGATCGGCCGAGGGGAACGTCTGTCATGGACCTTTGGGTGCCGCTCCGCGGTCACGCCGAATGGATCGCCCAATTCCGGGAGACGCTCTACAGCGGCACCGGGCTGACCTCGTCCATGGTGATAGATGACGAGGCGTGCGAGGTCGGCCAATGGCTGGCGGCCCACGCGGACAGCCTGTATCACCTGCACGAATTCCAGGCGGCGAAGCACATCCACAGGCAATTCCACTATCGCGCCGCCTATTGCCTGCAGCTTGCCACCTCCGGACGCCGCGCCGAGGCGCTGGCCGAGACCGGCGACGCGGGCGAGCTGCGGCTGTTGTCCCGCCGGATGGTCAAGGCGTTCCAGGCTTTGAAACGTCAAGCGGCGCGGCAGCGCGTGCCGGTGCCCTGGACCGTCGTCTCCGCCCGCGCCTGATCGCGGGCGTCTCGCCAAGCCCCTTGACCCGGCCTGGCGCGGCGGTATCTGGCGGGGTCGATCCGGCTGCACCGGCGGCTCACCGGGCGGCAGGCGGCACACCAAGCACAGGCGGCGGGCGGCGGGCCGGAACCCCACTTTTTCCGACTTTCTCCGACAAAATCCGACATTTCCGCGTCGGCAACCCCGGTTTTCCAGCTTGTCCCTGGCTTTTTTGCGTTCGGACCCGGCTAAAATCGGCATACATCGGCACCGCACCGCGCCAAAGCGTCGCCAAGACCCCCGAAGCGCCGCTCAAATCCGCTCGTCGCGGACGAACCAGAGGAGGATGAGGCCGATGACGAAAAAGACGATGATCGTCGCCATCGCCGGGCGCAGCGCGCCGCCGGCCAACGCCGCCACGGCGCCGAAGACCCAGGGGCCCACCGGTGCCGTCACCTTGCCGGACAGAGCGAACAGGCCGAACATCTCGGTCTGCAGGTGGGCCGGCGCGAGGCGCGCCATGATCGAGCGGCTCGCCGACTGCACCGGCCCGAAAAACAGGCCGAGCGGCAGGGCGAAGGCCCAGAACCAGAGCGCATCCGTGCTGACCAGGATCAGGCTGCCGAGCACGATCAGGCAGACGAGGGAGATCAGCACCGTCTTCTTCGGGCCGATCCAGTCGTCGAGCCAGCCGAAGCCGACGGCGCCGATGC
>CAZBWP010000271.1:0-3669 GCA_964495295.1 uncultured Rhodospirillaceae bacterium
ATAACAGCACGGCATCACCAGCAGCCGGCCCCGGTCGAGGAGCGCGCGGAGGGCCCGGGCTGGTGTGGTCGAAACTGGCGTGGTCATGGCGGGCCTCCGTCATAAAACCTTAATTTGTCGCCGGAGCGTCGCGTCGAGACAGTCTTGCCGCGATTATGGCAGGGAGCCAAGAGCATGCAGGCAGAAAAGGTCCTGAACGAGCTTCGGGGCGTCCGCGCGCACGTCCAGGTCCAGGGCGAACGCATCCTGGCGCGCTGGCGGCCGCAGATCGCGCGCGCCGCGTTCGAGCCGGGGGCCGCCAACCTCGCCCACTATCTGGCGATGCGCCAGCTCGACCTGCGGCCGCTGGAGGCCGCGCTGGTGCCGTTGGGTCTGCCGTCGCTCGGGCGGATCGAGAGCCGGGTGATGCCGAGCATGACGGCCGTCACCGCCAACCTGGAGTTGATCTGCCGAGTCAACGAGGAAACCCCGCGCCCCGATGCGTCGGCGTTTCGCGCCGGGCGGGAGGCACTGACCGCTAACACGACGGAGGTGCTGGGACCGCCGGCCGATGGTCGGCGCACCCGCATCCTGGTGACGCTGGGCGCGAAGGCCGCGAAGGATCCGGAGTTCGTGCGTGGCCTCGTCGCCGCCGGCATGGACTGCGCCCGCGTCAACTGTGCCCACGACGGGCCGGAGACGTGGCAGGCGATGATCGACAACGTCCGCGCCGCCGCCGCCGAGCGGGGCCGCACCTGCCGCATCCTGATGGATCTGGCCGGGCCGAAGATCCGCACCGAGACCGTGCGCATCGATGGCAAGCGCAAGGAGGTGCAGGCCGGCGATCGCATTCTGCTCACCTACGGCGAGCCGGCCGAGACCGGCGAGATCCCCTTCCGGGCGAGCTGTTCCGCGCCCGAGGTGTTGCGGCAGATTTCTGTCGGTGCCGCCATTTCCATCAAGGACGGGCTGATTCGGGGCCGCGTCGAGGCGGTTCGCGGCGACGGCCTGGTCATGTTGGTGGAGCGGACCCCGCCCGACGGCCAGCCGCTCGACCCCGAGAAAGGCATCAACTTTCCCAAGACCGATCTAATGGTCCGGCCGTTGACCGACGACGACCTCTCGGCCCTCGATTTCGCCGCGCAACACGCGGACATCATCAGCTATTCCTTCGTGCAGCGCCCCGCCGACATCGCCCTCTTGCAGAGCGAGATCCTGTCGCGGCGACCGGACGGCCCACCGATGCCCATCGTCGCCAAGATCGAGACGCGGCTTGCCGTCGCCAATCTGCCGGAGCTGATCGTCCAGGCGGCGGGCGGCAATCCGTTCGCGGTGATGATCGCCCGGGGCGACCTCGCCGTCGAGATCGGCTACGAGCGGCTGTCGGAGATCCAGGAGGAAATCCTGTGGCTCTGCGAAGCGGCCCACGTCCCGGTCATCTGGGCGACGCAGGTGTTGGAAAGCCTGGTCAAGCGGGGCATGCCGTCGCGCGGCGAGTTCACCGACGCGGCCATGGCGGAACGCGCCGAATGCGTGATGCTCAACAAGGGGCCGCACGTGATCGAGGGCATCACCGTGCTCGACAACGTGCTGCGCCGCATGGAGAGCCACCGCATCAAGCGCTCCGCCCAGCTCCGCCCGCTCAAGGTCTGGGGCGCGCAGCTCTAGGCGCGGGACAGGGTTTCACCCCGCCGGACGTTCGGCCATGCGGGCGAGGGCGGCGCGGTCCAGCACGGTGAGGTGGCCGCGCGCCAGACGGACATGGCCGCCGCGCTCGAACTCCTTGAGCTGCCGGCTCACCACCTCACGCACCGAGCCGAGCTCGGTCGCCAGGTCATGGTGCGTCGCCACGACCGCGCCCGCCGGGTCCATGCGGGCCAGCAGCAGTTCGGCCAGCCGGGCATCGATGCGGCGAAAGGCCACTTCCTGGATCAGCGCCATCAGGTCGGCCAGCCGCCGGCCATAGGCCGTGAAGACGAAGTGGCGGAACGCCGCCGATGTCGCCACGAGAGCGCGAAAGCGGGACGCCGGCAGGATCGCCGCCACCACCGGCGTCTCGGCGATCGCTTCGGCCGGATAGGCCTCGTCGGCCATCAGGCAGGCGGTGGTGAGGATGCAGGTCTGACCATCCTCGACCCGGTAGAGCACGATCTCCCGCCCGCCCTCGGAGACCATCTGCACGCGCACGCTGCCCTCGATGACCAGAACATAGCTTTCGCAGTCGGCGCCGGCCCGGAACGGCGCGGCCCCGCGCGGCAGGGTCACCACCTGGGCCGCCGCCGCGAGCTGGAGTCGCGCCGGCTCGTCCAGGGTGGCCAACGCCGGAAACGCGTCGATCCACTGATCCATCCCGCCTCCGTCGGCGAAAGGCCCCACGGGCAGCGCCGACCGCCGTCCTGCCCTCGTCGTCACTGTACGCCCGGGACGCCGATCCGCCGATGGCAAATCGGTTGACACGTCGGTAATCGCCCCTATCTCGAATCGAGATATATCGATATGATATTATCGGCTCGATAGTCGGGTCTCCGGAGTGTGCCATGGATGCAAAAACTTTGTGCCTGGGCGTGTTGGTGCTCGGCGACGCCAGCGGCTACGAGATCAAGAAGCAGTTCGAGGAGGGGCCGTTCGCGCACTTTCACGCGACCGGCTTCGGCTCGATCTATCCGGCGTTGCGCGCGCTGCTCGAAGACCGTCTGGTGACCTGCACGACCACGGCCCAGGACGGCCGTCCCGACAAGAAGGTTTACAGCATCACCGAGGCCGGGCGCGCGGCCCTCGGACGCGCCCTGCACACGCGGCCCGCGCCCGACAGCTACCGCTCCGACGCCCTGTTCATGCTGTTCTTCGCCGAGCTCATGGATCCGAACCACGCGCGGTCCGTTTTCGACACATACCGCGAAGCCTACCGGAGTCATGTGGCGCGCATGGAAGCGCTCGTCGACGATTGCACACAGGAGGTCGGCCCCGGCCGGCGGTTCGTCCGCGGTCTCGGTCTCGCCATCTACCGCGCCGTCACCGAGCACATGGATGCGCATCGCGACGAGTTCCTGTCCGGCATCCAGGGCGGCCCGCCGGACTCGCCGGCCCGTGCCGCCGCGCCGCGAAAGGCCACGGAACACGTCTGATGAAGCGTTCGTATGTCATCGCCGGTGGCATCGCCCTGGCGGTCGTCGCCTGGCTGGCGACCGGTCTGCTGGAAGCGCCGCCCGCCCCGCCCGCGGTGTCGACGACGTCGCCCGACGTGTCGGCCGACGTGTCGACCGGCGGCGCCGAACCGCCAGCCCAGGCCGTGCAAGTGGTTGGCCGGCGCGCCGAGGCGCACCGCCGCACCATCGTCTTGTTCGGACGCACCAGGGCCGAGCGTCGCGTTGACGTCCGCGCCGAGACCACGGGCCGTGTCAGCGAAAAGCTGGTGCTGAAGGGTCAGCGGGTGGCGGCGGGTGACGTGCTGGTGCGCCTCGCGATGGACGATCGCGAAGCCCAGGTGCGCCAGGCGCGCGCCCTGGTCGAGCAGTGGCAGGCCGCCTACCGGGCATCCCGCACCCTGCGCCGCGACGGCTTCAGCCCGGAACTGAAGATGGCCGAAGACCTGGCAAGGCTCGAGGAGGCCCGCGCCCGGCTCGCCGTCGCCGAGCTGGACGTCGCCCGTACGGCGATCACCGCGCCGTTCGCCGGCATCGTCGAGGACGT
>CAZBWP010000272.1:0-3659 GCA_964495295.1 uncultured Rhodospirillaceae bacterium
TCAGTGGGTGACGCGCGCCCGGGCCACGTAGTGCCCGTCCTCGATGCCGGTGAACAGGTCGTCGATCTGCGGATGGGTGACCGGCTTGCCGCTCTCGTCGGGCAGCAGGTTCTGTTCGGAGACGTAGGCGATGTACGTCGCTTCGTCGTTCTCGGCCAGCAGGTGATAGAACGGCTGATCCTTGCGCGGCCGCACGTTCGCCGGGATCGCCTGCCACCACTCCTCGGTATTGGCGAATTCCGGATCGACGTCGAAGATCACGCCGCGAAACGGATAGAACCGATGGCGTACGATCTGTCCGATCTGGAACTTGGCCTGCCGCAAGGTCACGTGCTCTCGAACTTTGCTATCCATGCCCGTAAACATGGGCCAAACCACCATGGGTTTTCAAGCGGGGCGCGGGGCGCCTCGCGTCAAACCGTCGCGAGGTGTTCCTTCAGCCGCGGCATCAGCTCGACGAAATTGCACGGTTTGTGTCGGGAATCGAGCTGGTGGACCAGGATCTCATCCCAGGCGTCCTTGCAGGCGCCGGTGGATCCGGGAAGGGCGAAGAGATAGGTGCCACCGGCGACAATGCCCATCGCCCGGGACTGGATCGTCGACGTCCGGATCTTCTGGAAGCTGAGCCAGCGGAACAGCTCGCCGAACCCCGGGATCTCCTTGTCCATGACATCGGTGAACGCCTCGGGCGTGACGTCGCGGCCGGTGACGCCCGTGCCGCCGGTGCAGATGACGACGTCGATGCTGTCATCGGCGATCCAGGTCCGCAGCAGATCGGCGATCAGCGCGCGCACGTCGATGACGATGCGCCGGTCGGCGACACGGTGGCCGGCCGCCTCGATCCGCTCGACCAGCGTCCGCCCGGAGGCGTCGGTCTCCAGGGTTCGCGTGTCGGAGACGGTGAGCACCGCGATATTGACGGGGAGAAAGGCCCTGTCGCCCTGAATCTGCGCCATCCTCGTGTCCTCCTGTGCGCTCGGTGCGCGCACCCTCACATAGGCTCGGTCGAAGCCGCGGGGCAAGCCCTTCAGCCGGTGTCCAGCCGGGCGCGAACGCCGAGCAGGTCGCGCCACGCCTGCCGCTTCTGCCCGGGCGACCGCAACAGGTAGGCCGGATGATAGGTCACCGCCGTCGGAATCGGGTGGTCGAGGCGTGGCGACTGATAATCGAACCAGCGGCCGCGCATCTTGCCGACCGACTCCGCCCGGCCGGTCAGGGTCTTCGCCGCCGGCCCGCCGAGGGCCAGCAGCAGTCGCGGATCGATGAGGTCGATCAGGCGCTCGAGGAACGGCAGGCAGGCGGCGGTTTCGTTGGTGGTCGGCTCGCGGTTGCCGGGTGGCCGCCAGAACACGGTGTTGGTGATGAAGACGGCCGTCTCGTCGAGGTCGATCGACGCCAGCATCCGGTCGAGCAGCTTGCCACTCGGCCCGACGAACGCCAAGCCCATGCGATCCTCCTCGGCCCCCGGCGCCTCGCCCACCAGGACGATGCGCGCGGCCGGGTTGCCGCGCCCGAACACCAGGTTGGTCGCGGTTTTCTTCAAGGGGCAGCCATCGAAGGCAGCGAGCGCCTCGCGGATCTCGGCCACCGTCGTCGCCCGGGCGGCGCGCGCGACCGCGTCGGTGATCGCGGCGTCGACCGACGTCGGTCGCTGGCGCAGCGGTTCGGCAGGCAGCCTGGGCGCCGCCACCGTTGTTGTGGCCGATGTCGGGGCGGGGATCTGGGCGGGCGCGGGGGCCGCTCCCGTTCCCGGTGGCCTCGCGGGCGGGGCGTGGAAGCGGTCGACCGGCGTGTCCCCGACGGTCTCGTCGACGCCGGCGTCCACATGCCAGCGCAGCACCGCGATCAGGGCCGAGCGATCCAACGGAGGCCGGGGCGCTGGCGACATCGTGTCCCTCTCACGACAGGGGGGATCTTCGGGCGAAGGTGTTTGCGCGCAGCGTCGCCTGCTTTATGGTAATTTGCTGCATGTGCTAAGCTAACAGTTTGAAAGCCTGGAAGGGAACCCCGATGGACCGGGAAGTGATGGAATTCGACGTGGTGATCGTCGGCGGTGGGCCGTCCGGACTGAGCGCCGCGATCCGGCTGATGCAACTGGCAAACGACACGGGCCGCGAGGTCTCCGTCTGCGTTCTGGAGAAAGGCTCGGAGATCGGCGCCCACATCCTGTCGGGCGCGGTGCTGGAGCCGAGGGCGCTGGACGAACTGCTGCCCGATGCCAAGCAGAACGGCGCGCCGCTGCTGACGCCGGCGACCGACGATCACTTTCTGTTCCTGACCAAGACGCGGTCGTTCAAGCTGCCGACGCCGCCGCAGATGAACAACCATGGCAACTACATCATCAGCCTCGCCAACTTGTGCCGCTGGCTGGCCGAGCAGGCCGAAGCGCTCGGCGTCGAGATCTACCCGGGCTTCGCCGTCGCCGAGGTGCTGTACGACGACGCGGGCCGGGTGAAGGGGGTTGCCACCGGCGACATGGGGATCGGCAAGGACGGGCAGCCGACGGAGAACTACCAGCCGGGCGTCGAACTGCACGCCAAGTACACGCTGTTCGCCGAAGGTTGCCGCGGCTCGCTGACCAAGACGCTGATGGAGCGCTTCGGGCTGCGCAACGGCGCGCAGCCGCAAACCTACGGCATCGGCATCAAGGAGCTGTGGGAGGTCGAGCCGGCCAAGCACGCGCCGGGCAAGATCGTGCACACCGTCGGCTGGCCGATGGACACCAAAACCTATGGCGGTTCCTTCATCTATCACATGGAGAATAGCCAAGTGGCGGTCGGCTTCGTCATCGGCCTCGACTACCAGAATCCGTATCTCAGCCCGTTCGACGAAATGCAACGGTTCAAGACCCATCCGGCCATCCGGCCGACCTTCGAAGGCGGACGGCGGGTCGCCTATGGCGCCCGCGCCCTGGTCGAAGGCGGCTTCCAGTCGATCCCGAAGCTGGTGTTCCCCGGCGGCGCGTTGATCGGCGACACCGCCGGTTTCCTCAACGTCCCCAAGATCAAGGGCACGCACACCGCGATGAAGTCGGCCATGGTCTGCGCCGAGGCGGTGATGGACGCCCTCGCCGCCGATGCTCCGCCGGCCGTGCTGGAGGGCTATCCCGAGGCGCTGAAGAAAACCTGGCTCTGGGACGAACTGAAGCGGGTGCGCAACGTCAAGCCGGCGTTCCACAACGGCATGTGGCTGGGGATCGCCTATTCGGCCATCGATACCTATCTGTTCAGGGGGAAGGCGCCGTGGACGTTGAAGCACCATCCCGACCATGAGCAGTTGAAGAAGGCCAGCGAGTGCAAGCCCATCGACTATCCGAAACCCGATGGCGTCATCACCTTCGACAAGCTGTCGTCGGTGTACCTGTCGAGCGTCAACCACGAGGAGGACCAGCCGGCGCACCTGACGCTGCGCGATGCGTCGGTGCCGACGGCCGTCAATCTGCCCGACTACGCGGGGCCGGAACAGCGCTATTGCCCGGCCGGCGTTTACGAGTTCGTGCCCGAGGGCAACGGCCAGCGGTTGCAGATCAACGCGCAGAACTGCGTCCACTGCAAGACCTGCGACATCAAGGATCCCACTCAGAACATCAACTGGGTGGTGCCGGAGGGTGGTGGTGGCCCGAACTATCCGAACATGTGACATGGCGCGCCTGATCGCGC
>CAZBWP010000273.1:0-3628 GCA_964495295.1 uncultured Rhodospirillaceae bacterium
GCGACGCGACGGCGCGATCCTGCTCAGGCGCCGGCCGCCGCAGGGTCTGCTCGGCGGCATGATGGAGATCCCGTCGACCGAGTGGCGCGCGGCGGCTTGGACGGCGGCCGAGGCGGCCCGGTGGGCACCGCTGGCGGCCCGCTGGCGGCCGCTCGCCGGCACGGTTGCGCATGTGTTCACGCACTTCCGCCTGGAACTGGAGGTCCTGAGCGGTGTCGCTTCGGGGCAGGCGCCGATCGATGCGCGCTGGTGCCGGATCACCGATCTGGACGGGCAGGCGCTGCCGACGGTCATGCGCAAGATCATCCGCCACGCCCTGAAGGCCGACGTAACGGAGATTTAGGTCCCTCAGCCGGCGCCGAAGGCGAACTTGACGCAGAACAACAGGGCGATGAGCACTACGGCGACGGTCAGATCGTCGAACCGCCGGGTGATGATCTTCAGCGCCGCATAGGTGATGAAACCGAGGCCGATGCCGGTGGCGATGGAATAGGTCAGCGGCATCGCCAGCGCCGTCACCACCGCGGGCGCGAATTCCGTCGCGTCGCTCCAGTCCAGTTCGGCGATGCCGCGGGTCATGATGCAGGCGACATACAAGAGCGCCGCCGCCGTGGCGTAGGAGGGGATCATCCCGGCGAGCGGCGAGAAGAACAGGGCGCACAGCATCAGCACGGCGACGACGACCGCGGTGAGCCCCGTGCGGCCGCCGACGGCGACGCCGGCCGCGCTCTCGATGTAGCTGGTGGTGTTGGAGGTTCCCACCACCGCGCCGGCGACCGTCGCCGTGCTGTCGGCGATCAGCGCGCGGCCGATCCGTGGCAGGCGTCCCTGGGCGTCGAGCAGGCCGGCGCGATGGCTGACCCCGATCAGCGTGCCGGCGGTATCGAACAGATCGACGAAGAGGAGGCTGAACACGACGACCACAAAGCCGAGTTCGAGGATCCGCGAGAAATCCATGGCGACCAGCGTCGGCGTCGGATCCGGCGGCAGCGAGACGATGCCGGAAAATTCGGTCAAGCCGAGGGGCAGCCCGACGAGGGAGACGAGCAGGATGCCGATGATCGTTCCGCCAAGCACCTTGTGGTGGTTGAAGGCGACGATCAACACGAAGCCGACGAGGGTCAGGATCGCCGTCGGCTGGGTCAGGTCGCCGAGGGTGACCAGGGTTGCCGGATGCGCGACCACCAGCCCCGCGTTCTGCAAGGCGATGATGCCGAGGAACAGGCCGATGCCGGCCGACGTCGCCATCTTCAGGCTGCGCGGCACGGCATCGATGACGTACTCGCGGATCTTGAACAGGCTGAGCAGGACGAACAGCACGCCGGAACAAAAGACGGCGGCCAACGCCTGCTGCCAGGAGAATCCGTTGGTCAGCACAACGGTGAACGCGAAGTAGGCGTTCAGCCCCATGCCCGGGGCGAGCGCGATGGGATAGTTGGCGTAGAGCCCCATGATCAGCGAGCCGACCGCGGCGGCGACGCACGTGGCGACGAACACTGCCCCCTTGTCCATCCCGGCGTTGGCGAGGATGTCGGGATTGACGAAGACGATGTACGCCATCGTCAGGAACGTCGTCAGGCCGGCCAAGACCTCGGTGCGCACGGTCGTGCCGTGCGCACCGAGCGCGAAGAATCGGTCCATGGTCTCGGCCCCCTCAGGATCGGTGGCGCGCTGGTGAGCGACGGCTGGCGCGCTACGCTTTTACGTGTCGTAGCCGACGAGCGAAGTGAAGGGAAGATCCAGCTTGGCCCGGCCGTTGAGAAATCGGAGTTCGATGATACAGGCCGCGCCGACCACTTCGGCACCGCACTGGCGCAGCAGTTCAGCGGCCGCCCTGAGCGTGCCGCCGGTGGCGAGCAGATCGTCGAGGATGACGACGCGCTGCCCCGGTTGCACGGCGTCTTCCTGGATTTCGATGATGTCGGACCCGTATTCCAGTTCGTACTCGTGGGGCACGGTCCTGCCCGGCAGCTTGCCGTGCTTGCGCACCATGACGAAGCCGAGACCGAGCTTCAGCGCCAGTGGTGCCGCGACGAGAAAGCCGCGCGATTCGATGCCGGCGAGCACGTCGGGCTGGTGCCGGCTCACCGCCTTGGCCAGCCGCCCCATGGCCACCGAAAAGGCGTCGGCATTCACGAGCAGCGTCGAGATGTCGTAGAAGTTGATGCCGGGTTTGGGAAAATCCGGGATGGACCGGATGTGGTCGCGGATGTCCATGGCGTTTTGCTGCTTTCCCCCCTCGCAATCCAGGCCCGAAAGCGGCATCCTAGAGAAGCTTGGCACAGGCGGCAACGACGTGGGCGCTTGCTGACGGACGCCGGCGCCCCGGCGATTGCGGCGCTGCCCGATCTCGGCGCCGCAGGCAAGGGAGCGTGCGCATGACCAGCAACAGCATGTCCGGCATGAGCGCGACCAGGGGGAGTTCGACCGGCGGGAGCACCCATGTGTTCCATCGCAGCCTGCGGTCGTCCCTGCCCATGGCCGTCCGGGGCGAAGGCGTTCGCCTGTTCGATTCGACCGGAAAGAGTTACATCGACGCGTCCGGCGGCGCCGCCGTATCCTGCCTCGGCCACGGCCATCCGGAGGTTATCAGGGCGATCAAGGACCAGGTCGACCGTTTGGCGTTCGCCCATACCGCGTTTTTCACCTCGGCCGCGGCCGAACAGCTGGCCGACTGGCTGATCGCGACGGCACCCGCCGGCCTGGATCGCGTCTATTTCGTCTCCGGTGGCTCCGAGGCGATCGAGGCGGCGCTGAAGATGGCGCGGCAGTACTTCGTCGAAATCGGCGAGCCGCAGCGCACCCGGTTCGTCGCCCGCCACCAGAGCTATCACGGCAACACGCTGGGCGCGCTCGCCGTCGGTGGCAACGCGCTCAGGCGCGCCCTGTACGAGCCGCTGCTCATCGATGTCAGCCACATTTCGCCCTGCTATGCGTATCGCGGCCGCCGCGATGATGAGACCGAGGCGGACTTCGGCCACCGCGTCGCCGACGAGCTCGAGCAGGAACTGCAACGTCTCGGGCCCGAAACGGTGATCGCCTTCGTCGCCGAGACCGTGGTCGGCGCCACCGCCGGCGCCGTGCCGCCGGTGCCGGGCTACTTCCAGCGGGTTCGCCAGATCTGCGATCGCCACGGGGTGCTGCTGATTCTCGACGAGGTGATGAGCGGCATGGGCCGGACGGGCACGCTACACGCCTGCGAGCAGGACGGCGTGGTCCCCGACCTCGTGTGTCTCGCCAAGGGCCTCGGCGCCGGCTATCAACCCATCGGAGCCGTCCTGGTCAGCGGCGCGGTCGTCGAGGCGTTCCAGCGGGGCCGTGGCGCGTTCGAGCATGGCCACACCTACATGGGCCATCCGACCGCCTGCGCGGCGGCTCTGGCCGTGCAAAGAACCATCCAGGACCACGATCTTCTGGCCAACGTGCGCCGACAGGGCGCGCATCTCCGTCGGGCGCTCACCGGCCGATTCGGGCAGCACCCGAACGTCGGCGACATTCGCGGCCGCGGCCTGTTCATGGGCATCGAACTCGTTGCCGACCGTGAAACCAGGGAAACGTTTGCTCCGGCAGCCGCGCTGCACGCCCGGATCAAACGGGAGGCGATGCAGCGGGGGCTGATCTGCTATCC
>CAZBWP010000274.1:0-3622 GCA_964495295.1 uncultured Rhodospirillaceae bacterium
TGAAGGGCAAGCAGGGCCGGTTCCGCCAGAACCTGCTCGGCAAGCGCGTCGACTATTCGGGACGCTCGGTGATCGTCGTCGGTCCGGAGTTGAAGCTGCACGAGTGCGGACTGCCGAAGAAGATGGCGCTCGAGCTGTTCAAGCCGTTCATCTACTCGAAGCTGGAATTGTACGGGATGGCGACCACGATCAAGGCCGCCAAGCGGATGCTGGAGAAGGAGCGCCCGGAGGTCTGGGACATTCTCGAGGAAGTGATCCGCGAACATCCGGTCATGCTCAATCGGGCGCCGACGCTGCACCGGCTCGGCATCCAGGCGTTCGAACCGGTCCTCATCGAGGGCAAGGCGATCCAGCTGCATCCCCTGGTCTGTGCCGCCTTCAATGCCGACTTCGACGGCGACCAGATGGCGGTGCACGTCCCGCTCAGCCTGGAAGCGCAGTTGGAAGCGCGGGTGCTGATGATGTCCACCAACAACATCCTCAGCCCGGCGAGCGGCAAACCGATCATCGTGCCGTCTCAGGACATCGTCCTCGGCCTCTACTACATGAGCATGGAGCGGGACGGCGAAGCCGGCGAGGGCATGGCGTTCGCCGACCCGGGTGAAATCGAGCACGCGCTCGCCGCCGGCGCGGTCACCCTGCACGCCAAGATCCGCATGCGCATGACGACCATCGATCCCGACGGCACCGAGGTGACGCGGATCGAGGAAACGACGCCGGGCCGCTCTCGGCTTGCCGAAATCCTGCCGAAGCATGCGAACGTCCCGTTCAGCCTGGTCAACCGGCTGCTGACGAAGAAGGAAATCTCGCAGGTCATCGACGCCGTCTACCGCAACTGCGGCCAGAAGGAGACGGTGATTTTTGCCGACCGGCTGATGGGGCTCGGGTTCACGTTCTCGTCACGGGCCGGCATTTCGTTCGGCAAGGATGACCTTGTGGTTCCCGTCGCCAAGGAGCGGCTGGTCCATGCCACCGAGGCGCGCGTCAAGGAGTACGAGCAGCAGTACCTGGATGGCCTGATCACCCAGGGCGAGAAGTACAACAAGGTCGTCGATGCCTGGTCGCACTGCACCGATGAGGTCGCCAAGGAGATGATGGACGAGATCTCCGAGACCAAGCCGGGGCAGCCCATCAACTCCGTGTACATGATGGCGCACTCGGGCGCCCGCGGCTCGGCGGCGCAGATCAAACAGCTTGCCGGAATGCGCGGCCTGATGGCGAAGCCGTCGGGCGAGATCATTCAGACGCCGATCATCTCCAACTTCAAGGAGGGGCTGACGGTTCTCGAGTACTTCAACTCCACCCACGGCGCCCGCAAGGGTCTTGCCGACACGGCGTTGAAGACCGCGAACTCCGGCTATCTGACCCGCCGGCTCGTGGACGTGGCGCAGGACTGCATTGTCATCGAGGAGGACTGCGGCACCACCAACGGCATCACGGTGCGACCGGTGCACGAGGGCGGCGAGGTCGTCTCGAGCCTCGGCGAACGGGTGCTCGGACGGTGCGCCGCGGCCGACGTGGTCCACCCGCTGACGGGCGAGATCATCGCCTCGGCCGGCGACGTGATCGACGAGGACGCGGCGGCAGCGATCGAGGACGCCGACATCGACGCCGTCTCCATCCGCTCGGTGTTGACCTGCGAGACCCGGGTCGGCATCTGCGGCCGCTGCTATGGTCGCGATCTGGCCCGCGGCACCGTCGTCAACGTCGGCGAGGCGGTCGGGGTGATCGCCGCCCAGTCGATTGGCGAGCCCGGCACCCAGTTGACCATGCGCACGTTCCACATCGGCGGCGCCGTGCAGCGGGGGGCCGAGCAGTCCAAGATCGAGTCCATGACCGACGGCACGATCTCGCTGCGCTCCTGCCTCACCGTGCGCGACAGCTCCGGTGTCGCCGTGGTGATGAACCGCAACGCCGAAGCCGTGCTGGTCGACCCGCAGGGCCGCGAGCGCGCCCGCCATCGGCTCCAATATGGCACCAAGCTGTTTTGCGAGGACGGCCAGGAGCTGAAACGCGGCGACAAGATCGCCGAATGGGATCCGTACACCCTGCCGATCATCACCGAAAAGGCGGGCTACGCCCACTACGTCGATCTGGTCGAGGGCACCTCCTATATTGAGCACCAGGACGAAACCTCTGGCATGTCGTCTAAGGTCGTCACCGACTGGAAATCCCAGCAGAAAAAGGCCGAACTGAAGCCGCGGATCACGTTGCGTGATGAAGCCGGCGACGTGGTGACCCTGGATAGCGGCCAGGAGGCCCGGTACTTCCTGCCCGTCGATGCCATTCTTTCCGTGGAGAATGGCCAACTGGTCCATGCCGGTGACGTCATTGCGCGGACGCTGCGGGAGTCCTCCAAGACCCGCGACATCACGGGCGGCCTGCCGCGTGTCGCCGAACTGTTCGAGGCCCGTCGGCCGAAGGACTACGCGATCATCAGCGAGATCGATGGCCGCGTCGAATTCGGCAAGGATTACAAGGCGAAGCGACGGATCGTCGTGGTCCCCGAGAACGAGGACGAGGAACCCCGCGAATACCTGATCCCCAAGGGCAAGCACATCAGCGTGCAGGAGGGCGACTACGTCGAAGCCGGCGACAAGCTGATGGACGGCAACGAGGTGCCGCACGACATCCTGCGCGTTCTCGGCGTCGAGGCGCTGGCCGAGTACCTGATCAAGGAGGTCCAGGACGTCTACCGACTGCAGGGCGTGAAGATCAACGACAAGCACATCGAGGTGATCATCCGCCAGATGCTGCGCAAGGTGGAAATCGTCGATCCGGGCGACACCAGATACCTGGCCGGCGAGCAGGTCGAGCGGCAACGATTGATCGAGGAGAACGCCCGGGTCGCCGCGCGCAACGAGCATCCGGCCAGCTTCAATCCGGTGTTGTTGGGCATCACCAAGGCTTCGTTGGCCACCGAATCGTTCATTTCCGCGGCTTCGTTCCAGGAAACCACGCGCGTGCTCACCGAGGCGGCGGTGCGCGGCACTCGGGATGGCTTGCGCGGTCTGAAGGAAAACGTTATAGTAGGCCGCTTGATTCCTGCCGGAACCGGCTTGGCCTACCACGAGGCACGGCGCTCGCGCGACGAAGCCTTGACCATGGAGGATGTCGGCGAGGCGATCCGAGCCAGCGAGGCACAGGCCAGCGCGCAAGCGGCGGCCGAGGTCGACGCGGAGTCGGGGCAGAACTGATCCGGCCTTGGCCGGATGCGAAACATACGAAATGAGGCGCACGGAAGCGTCTCGTGTTCGAGCCAGGATGGCTTCGGAGCCGGGGGCTGTGGCCTTCGGTATTCCGAAAGACGAAAATCCCGACATCGGCAGGCCGGCGCGATCCGGTCTGCCTTTGTTTTCGCCAGGGATATCCGACTGAACCCTCCTGGGTTCCAGGATTGTCCCGCAAGGCCTCCACAATACAGATCAGTCGAGAGTTCACGACGATGGCGACAATCAATCAGTTGGTGCGCAAACCCCGTCGCGCCGCCACCTACAAGAGTCAGTCTCCGGCGCTCGCCGACTGCCCGCAGCGACGCGGCGTCTGTCTCCAGGTCTACACCCGTACGCCCAAGAAGCCGAACTCGGCGCTTCGGAAGGTCGCGAAGGTCAGGCTGACCAAC
>CAZBWP010000275.1:0-1702 GCA_964495295.1 uncultured Rhodospirillaceae bacterium
AGGCTGGCGCCGACCAGCGGGGCGAGATCGGTCTTGTTGATGACCAGAAGGTCGGATCGCGTGATGCCCGGGCCACCCTTGCGTGGGATCTTGTCGCCGGCCGACACGTCGATGACGTAGATGGTAATATCGGCCAGTTCCGGCGAGAACGTGGCCGCCAGATTGTCGCCGCCGGACTCGACGAACACCAGGTCGAGGTCGGGGAACCGGCGGGTCATGTCAGCGACGGCGGCGAGGTTGATGGAGGCGTCTTCGCGGATCGCCGTATGCGGACAGCCGCCGGTCTCCACGCCAACGATGCGGTCGGGCGGGAGCGCGCCGGAGCGCGTCAGGAACTCCGCGTCTTCGCGGGTGTAGATGTCGTTGGTGACGACGGCGATGCGGAAACGCTCGCGCATGCGCTTGCAGAGGCCGTCGACCAGGGCCGTCTTGCCCGAGCCGACGGGGCCGCCGATGCCGACACGGAGCGGGCCGCTCATGACCGGAACAGCCTGACCGGCTGCGTCTCGTGGCGGGCCGAGCACCAGTCGACCATCACCGCTGCCGTGCCGAGGTCTTCGAGAGGCGTGCTCAGCGCTGCATCGGTTGCGGTCTGGACCGCGTCTTCCAGGGTCACCATCAGGCGTTGTCCTTGCGTCTGGCCGAGGGGGATGTGACGGACGCCGGCGGAGACCAGGCTGGCAATGCCGGCGTGCAGAAAGGCGATCACGGCGGGCCTGGCCGGGATCATCGCGACAGCGGCGGCGAGACCGACGGCGACCGGATAGGCCGGGGCGTGCCGCGCCTCCGCCAGCACTGCGGCCCAGTGGTCGAGCGCCGGGGAGGGCTGGGTGGCGCGGACGGTGCCGAGGAATGCCTCGCCCTGCGCCAGGGACTCGAGCGCCAGTTCGGCCGTGCCGCGCAGGGTCGCCGCGCGTTCGGCGATGTCCAGGAACGCTGGCACGTCGTTCGCGGAGACCGCATCGACGGTGAGCTTCAGCAGCGCCGCGTCCAGCCGCAGACCGCCGAAGGCGAGCAGACCGTCGAGCCACGTGCGAAAATCGTCGACGGTGGCGAGCAGGCCTTCTTCCACAGCCGTCTCGATGCCGTGGGAGTAGGAGTAGCCGCCGACCGGATAGGCCGGCGACAGCCACGTCATCAAGCGGTAGAGGGAGCGATCAGTGGTCATGGCCCGCATGCCCGTCGGCGGCGTAGGCGCCGGGCTCCGGTTCGAACGGCGCCATGCGCCGAACGGGCATCGCGCCCAGCCGATCCAGCATGTCGGCCAGCACGTGGTCGTCGAGCAGCCGCAGCGTGCCGTCGGCCAGCACCTGGATCGGCGTGTGCCGGTTGCCAAGGTGCCAGGCGATGCGCGCCGCTTCGGCGGGTGAGCGGCAGGCGACCGCGAGCACGGGCTGGGCAGCCGCCCGCACCCGCAACAGCCGCCCGTCGTCAAGCTCCAGGCCATCTCCGTCCGACAGCATCGCGGCGCGCTCCAGGTCGAGCAGGAAGGCCTCGCCAGCGTCATCGCTGAGCCGGATGCGGCGGCGGTGGCGATCCTCCCAGGGCAGGGTCACCGTGCCGGCGGCGGTGTCCTCCGGCCACGTTCCGGCCCGACGCACGGCGATGGCGCGTCGCATCAGAAGAGGAAGTAGCGTTGCGCCATGGGCAGGACGTCGGCCGGCTCACAGGTCAGAAGCTCGCCATCGGCGCGCACCTCATA
>CAZBWP010000275.1:1802-3616 GCA_964495295.1 uncultured Rhodospirillaceae bacterium
CACCAGGTCCGGCTTGACGCCGAAGAACATCGGCTTCCACAGCACCAGATCGGCGCGCTTGCCGACCTCCACCGAGCCGACGTGGCGGGCGATGCCGTGGGCGATCGCCGGATTGATCGTATACTTGGCGACGTAGCGGCGGACCCGCAGGTTGTCGTTGTCGCCCGTTTCCTCGGGCAGGCGGCCCCGCTGTTTCTTCATCTTGTCCGCGGTCTGCCAAGTGCGGATGATCACCTCGCCGACCCGGCCCATGGCCTGGCTGTCCGACGCGATGATGCTAAACGCGCCGAGGTCGTGCAGGATGTCCTCGGCGGCGATGGTCTCCCGCCGGATGCGGCTCTCGGCGAACGCCACGTCCTCGGGAATGCGCGCATCCAGGTGGTGACACACCATCAGCATGTCCAGGTGCTCATCGAGCGTATTCACCGTGAACGGCCGCGTCGGGTTGGTCGATGACGGCAGCACGTTGGCCTCGCCGCAGAGCTTGATGATGTCGGGGGCATGGCCGCCGCCCGCTCCCTCCGTGTGAAAGGTGTGGATGGTGCGACCCTTGAACGCCGCACGGGTGTTTTCGACGAACCCGGACTCGTTGAGCGTGTCGGTGTGGATCGCCACCTGCACGTCCATCAGGTCGGCGACCGAAAGGCAGCAGTCGATGGCCGACGGCGTCGTCCCCCAGTCCTCGTGCAGCTTCAGGCCACAGGCGCCCGCCCGAACCTGCTCGTGCAAGGCGTCCGGCAGCGAGGCGTTGCCCTTGCCGAAGAAGCCCAGGTTCATGGGCAGGCCATCCGCCGCCTGCAGCATGCGGCCGATGTGCCAAGGGCCGGGCGTGCAGGTCGTGGCGTTGGTGCCGTCCGCCGGGCCGGTGCCGCCGCCGAGCATCGTGGTGAGGCCGGAATAAAGGGCGTCCTCCACCAGTTGCGGGCAGATCCAGTGGATGTGCGTATCGATGCCGCCGGCGGTGACGATGCGTCCTTCACCGGCGATGGCCTCGGTGCCGGGGCCGATCACGATGTCGACGCCGGGCTGGATGTCCGGGTTGCCGGCCTTGCCGATGCCGACGATGCGGCCGTCGCGGAGCCCGATGTCGGCCTTGACGATGCCCCAGTGGTCGACGATCAGGGCGTTGGTGATCACCGTGTCGACGGCGCCGTCGGCGCGGGCGACCTGGGACTGCCCCATGCCGTCGCGGATCACCTTGCCACCGCCGAACTTGACCTCCTCGCCATAGATCGTCCGGTCTTCCTCGACCTCGATGATCAGGTCGGTGTCGGCGAGGCGGACCCGATCGCCGACCGTGGGGCCGAACATGCCGGCGTAGGCGGCGCGCTGGATGCGAAAGGCCATGGCGTCAGTCCCCCAGCCGGCCCTTGATCAGGGCGTTGAAGCCGTGCACCACGCGATTGCCGGCATACGGGACCAGCGTCACCTCGCGCGACTGGCCGGGCTCGAAGCGGACGGCGCTGCCGGCCGGAATGTCGAGGCGGCAACCGCGGGCCGCCTGGCGATCGAAGCGCAGCGCCGGATTGGTTTCGAAGAAGTGATAATGGGAGCCGACCTGCACCGGGCGGTCGCCGGTGTTCTCGACCGTCAGCGTCACGGTCTTGCGGCCCTCGTTCAGGACGATGTCGCCGTCGGCGAAGAACAGCTCTCCGGGGATCATGCGGCTCCCTCCCTCAGCGGATCGGATCATGGACGGTGACCAGTTTGGTTCCGTCGGGGAAGGTGGCTTCCACCTGGATATCGTGGATCATCTCGGCGACGCCGTCCATGACCTGCTCGCGGGTCAGCACGCCGGCGCCGTCGCGCATCAG
>CAZBWP010000276.1:0-1617 GCA_964495295.1 uncultured Rhodospirillaceae bacterium
CCTCGGCTGCGTCGTCCGCTTCACCCGCTCGCACTTCCAGTGTATTCAAACTGTCATGCCGACCCTGTACCATTTCGCCTTGTCCCCCGTCTGCCGGAAAGTCCGCGTCGTCGCCGCCGAGAAGCGGCTCGAGTTGGCGCTCATCGATGAGCCCGTCTGGCAACGCCGCCGCGACTTCCTGGCCCTCAACCCGGCGGGCGAGGTGCCGGTGCTGACCTTCGAAGGCGGTCCGACATTGGCCGACTCGGGCGCCATTTGCGAATACCTGGAGGAGGTCCATCCCGACCCGCCGCTGATCGGCGACACCCCTGGGCAGCGCGCCGAGGTGCGCCGGCTCGTCGCCTGGTTCGACCGCAAGTTCAATGCCGAGGTGACGCTCAACCTGGTGCACGAGAAGATCGTCAAGCGCCTGTCCGGGGTTGGCGGCCCGGACTCGGCGGCGATCCGTGCCGGCCTCACCAACGTCCGCCACCACCTGGACTACATCGGCTTTCTCATCGACCGGCGCTCCTGGCTCGCCGGGCCGAAGATGTCGCTCGCCGACATCGCCGCCGCCGCGCATCTCTCGTGTGTCGACTACCTGGGCAACGTCCCGTGGGACGTCAACGAGACGGCGCGGGACTGGTACGCCCGGATCAAGTCGAGGCCGAGCTTCCGGCCGCTTCTCGCCGACAGGGTCCCCGGCTTGCCGCCCCCGGCCGCCTATGCCGACCTGGACTTCTGACCGACCCGCGCGGCCCCGCGGCGCGGACCGGCCGGCGTGACCGCGCATCGCGACGCCGCGGGCCGGCCGCATCTGGTCTGTTTCGGCTGCGGTTACAGCGCCCAGGCGCTGGCGCGGCGGCTGATTCGCGAAGGCTGGCGCGTCACCGGCACCTGTCGGCTGCCGGAGCACCAGGATCCGCTGATCGCCGCCGGCATCGAGCCGCTGGTGTTCGACGGCACCCAGCCGCTCGCCGACGCACCGGCGCTGCTGGCCGACGCAACGGACCTGCTCGTCTCGGTCCCGCCCGATGCCGCGGGCGATCCGGTGCTGGCGCACCACGCCGCCGACATCGCCGCGGCGGTGAACCTGCGATGGATCGGCTATCTGTCGACCACCGGCGTCTATGGCGATACGGGCGGCGCCGCTGTCGACGAGGCATCGCCGCTGAACCCCACGGGGGACCGCAGCCGCCGGCGGATCGCCGCCGAACGGGCCTGGCTCGATCTGTTGAACGGTAAGGGCCGGCCGGTTCACGTCTTCCGGCTGGCCGGGATCTATGGCCCGGGACGCAGCCCGTTCGAACAGATCCGGGCCGGCCAGGCACGGCGCATCGACAAGCCGGGCCATGTGTTCTCACGCGTTCACGTCAGCGACATCGTCTGCGTGCTGCGCGCGTCCATGGCCAAGCCGGACCCCGGTCGCGTCTACAATGTCTGCGACGACGAACCGGCCGAACCGGCGGCGGTGATCGAGCATGCCTGCCACCTGCTCGGGGTGGAACCGCCGCCTTTGATGCCCTTCGATGCGGCCTTCGCGGAGATGTCGCCCATGGCGCAAAGTTTCTGGCGCGATCATCGGCGGGTCGACAACGGCCGTATCAAGCACGAACTGGGAATCATGTTGACCTGCCC
>CAZBWP010000276.1:1717-3609 GCA_964495295.1 uncultured Rhodospirillaceae bacterium
GACACGCCCGGCGGCCTCGACACCTCCATGCGCAGCATCATCCGCGCCATCCTCGCCTCGCCGGTGCCGGTGGTGAGCTGGGTCGGGCCCAGTGGCGCCCGCGCCGCCAGCGCCGGCACGTTCATCAGCTACGCCGCCCACGTTGCCGCCATGGCGCCCGGCACCAATCTGGGCGCGGCGACACCGGTCAGCATCGGCGCGCCCGGCCTGCCCTCGCCCACCTCCGACAAGGACGATGGCGAGACCGACCGGGACGATGACGCGAAGGACGACGAGGCGGCGGAGCCGCGCCCGGACAAACAGCCGGGCATGTCGGAGAAGGCCATCAGCGATGCCGCCGCCTACATCAGGAGCCTCGCCCAGATGCGCGGCCGCGACGTCGACTTCGCCGAGAAGGCGGTGCGCGAGGCCAAGAGCCTGAGCGCCAGCGACGCGCTTGCCGCCGGTGTCATCGATCTCATCGCCGAGTCCCTGGATGCGTTGCTGCGGGCGGTGGATGGTCGCGAGGTGACCCTCGCCGAGCGGACGCTGGTCCTGGAGACCGCCGGCATCAGCATCGAGCGCATGGAGCCCGACTGGCGCACCAAGCTGCTCGCCATCATCACCAACCCCAACGTCGCCTACATCCTGATGCTGATCGGCATCTACGGACTGATCTTCGAGTTCTACAGTCCGGGGCTGATCGGCCCCGGCGTGGTCGGCGCCATCTGCCTGGTGCTCGCCCTCTACGCCTTCCACGTCATGCCCATCGACTATGCCGGGGTGGCGCTGCTGGGGCTCGGCATCGCCCTGATGATCGCGGAGTCGGTGACGCCCAGCTTCGGCGTGCTGGGCATCGGCGGCCTGATCGCCTTCGTCATCGGCTCGGTGATGTTCGTCGACACCGACGTGCCGGGCTACGCGGTGGCCTGGGAGCTGATCGGCAGCATCGCCGCGGTGTTCGGCGGCCTGATGCTGCTCACCATGACCATGCTGATGCGCGCACGCCGCCGCCGTCCGGTCACCGGCCTGGAGAACATGATCGGCAGCCCGGCGGTGGTGTTGGACTGGGCCGCCGGCCGGGGCCACGTGCGAACCCACGGCGAGCTCTGGCAGGCGCGCGGTCCGGCCGACCTCAGCGCCGGCCAAGCCGTCCGCGTCGTCGCCGTCCGCGGCCTCACCCTGGAGGTGGCGGCGCCGTAGCAGCCAGGAAAGGAGACACGAGCCATGGAGTTGCTCATCAACAACGGCTGGATCGTCGGCGTCCTGTTCCTCCTCGTCATCCTCGCCATGTCGCTTCGGGTGCTGCGCGAATACGAGCGCGCGGTGGTCTTCATGCTCGGCCGCTTCTGGGGGGTGAAGGGACCGGGCCTGATCCTGATCATTCCGGTGATTCAGCAGATGGTTCGCGTCGACCTGCGCACCCGCGTCCTCGACGTGCCGCAGCAGGACGTGATCTCCCGCGACAACGTCTCGGTGCGCGTCAACGCCGTCGTCTACTACCGGGTGATGGACGCCGAGAAGGCGATCATCCAGGTCGAGCAGTTCACGTCGGCCACCAGCCAGCTCGCCCAGACGACGCTGCGCTCGGTGCTCGGCAAGCACGAGCTCGACGAGATGCTGGCCGAACGCGACAAGCTCAACAGGGACATCCAGGCGATCCTCGACGAGGCCACCGAGCCCTGGGGCGTCAAGGTCTCCAACGTCGAGCTCAAGCACGTGGACATCGACGAGAGCATGATCCGCGCCATCGCCCGTCAGGCCGAGGCCGAGCGCGGCCGGCGCGCCAAGATCATCGACGCCGAGGGCGAGTTGCAGGCGGCCGAGCGCTTCATGCAGGCGGCGAAGATCCTCGCCACCGAGCCGCAGGCGATCCAGCTGCGCTACCTCAACACCCTGCACGCCATCAGCTC
>CAZBWP010000277.1:0-2253 GCA_964495295.1 uncultured Rhodospirillaceae bacterium
CCGGGCAGGCGCAGCACGATCGGGCCGTCGACGGCCACCGGCACCCCGTCCACCGGCACCCCGTCCACCGGCACCCCGTCCACCGCCACCGCCGAGACGGCGAGCCAGGGCGCCAGCTCGAGGCTGAGGTCCTGTCGACCCTCAACGGTGATGGTGTCGATCACCATGATCTCGCCGGTGGCCGGTTGCAGGCGCACCTGCAGGTCGTGGGCGAGCGGGGCGGCAGCACCCGCCGCCGCGGCGCCGGCCAGCACCAGGGCCACGACGAGGAGGGCAGCCCGCGGCATCACTCGGCCGGGTCCGGGTGCGCGGGAAAGCGGGCGACGATCTGGAGGCGCGCGCCGTTGCGCTCCACGTCCAGGGGCAGCCAGGTTCCCGGCGCCTGACGCCCGATCACCGCGACGAGCCCTTGCTGGTCGGCGACATCGACACCGGCGGCGCGGCGGATCACGTCGCCGGTCGCCAGACCGGCCGCGGCCGCGACGCTGTCATCGACGACGCGGACGATCCGCGCGCCGCCGTCGCCGGCGGTCTCGATCATCACCCCCAGGCGCGGCCGCGCCGGCGCCGGCTCGGCGATGGCATCGAGCACGAACATCGCGTCGGCGATGCCGGGATCGGCCGCCCGGCAAGCCTCGGTGCCATCGATCGGGAGCAGCACGGCCGCGTCGCCGATGCCCAGGTCGGCAAGCTGGTGGGGAATGCCCCAGCCGTGTTCCAGGTGCCCGCGGCCGACGATGCCGACCACCAGCGGCGCTCCCGGACGCCGGTGCGCGGCGGCGACGGCCTCGGCCATTGCCCGATCCCAGGTGAGTTGCGCCGCGACGAATCGGGCGAACGCCGGATCGGCGAGGATCGCTGCATGCTCTGCCTCGTGCGACGCAGCGGCGGTGGGGTCCGCCGTCGGAGCCACGGCGGTGGGGTCCGCCGTCAAAGGCTTACCGCGATACCGGGCCTTCTCGGCGAACACCCGGGCCAGGCTCGATCGATAGGCGTCCGATGCGGGCACGGGATTGGAGACGCCCTCCCGGTCGGCCGCCGGCACGGCCTCCCATCCTTCACGGCCGACGCGGGCGACGAGATCGCGTTCGACGTTCAGCGCCAGCATCGGAATGCGGTGCTGTCGGGCGAAGTGGAAGAGCGGCAGATACAGCTCGGCCGGATAGCCCCACACCGTCTGCCAGTCGACCCGCTCCAGGAACGCCTCGACCGTGAGGTCGCCGGCCACCCAGGCGTCGAGGACCGGCTGCACCCGGCGCGGAAACATCTCGAAGCCGAGGACCATGTTGGCATTGTGGGCGAACAGCGCCGCCGCCGTGTGCAACTGCCAGCGATGATGCTCGGCGCTGGCGTGGTTCTCGCCGAGCAGCACCACCGACCGCCGGGCCATGTCGTCGAACGCCAACGTCGCGAAGGACGACGTGGCATCGGACAAACTCGCATGGGACTTCTGGGCGCCGGAGACCACCCAGCGTCCCGGCGCGCACACCTCTGGCGCGGCGTCGGACGGGGTCGAGGGCTCCGCGGCCTTGGTGGCGACGGCCACGGCGACGGTCACGGCGGCGAGGACCGCGACGACGGCGGCGCAGAGGAACGGTCTCAAGAGAGGCTCTCCTTGTCAGCAACGGGCCCCGACGCTACGGCGTCAGCACCGGACCCCGACGCTACGGTCGGGAACCGGCTACAGATGACTGGAGGGCGCCGCCTCGTGCAGCACGGGCGTGGCCGCCAGCACATCCCAGACGTCGTCGACGGACGTCACGACGGTCACCAGCCGGGCAATCGACGGGGCGGCGAATCCGCCGGCGCAGACCGCGGCGATGAGCGCCTGCAACGGGCGCCAGTAACCCCCGACATCGAGCACGACGATCGGCGAATCGTGCAGCCGAAGCTGCTTCCAGGTGATGATCTCGAACGTCTCGTCCAGGGTGCCGAGTCCGCCCGGCAAGATGACGAAGGCGTCCGCCAGTTCGAACATCCGCCGCTTGCGGTCATGCATGCTGCCGGTGATCACCAGATCATCGAGCCGCGTGTGGCGCGCCTCATCCTTCGTCAAGAAGTCCGGGATGACGCCGGTGACGCGGCCGCCGGCGGCGAGCACCGCGTCGGCGACGATGCCCATCAGCCCGATCGAGCCGCCGCCGTAGACGAGGCGAATCCCGCGCTGGGCCAGTTGCCGGCCGAGGTCGATGGCGGCCGCGCGATAGGCGGGATCGTTGCCCTCGCGCGAGCCGCAGAAGACGCAAAGCGATC
>CAZBWP010000277.1:2353-3585 GCA_964495295.1 uncultured Rhodospirillaceae bacterium
TTAGGGCAATCGAGCCGTTGGCGACAGACGTCTCTCGCATATCGCAATCGGCTCATATAAATTCGCCCGCGGCGCCCGGTAGCGGGCCCACTGGAAACGGTGCACGGGGCCGCGCGCCCACAACCTTGGAGGACCCTATGCGGAAGTTCGCCCGGACGTTGCTCGCTGTTGCCGGCTGCGCTGGCTTTCTCGCCGGCACGGCGCACGCAGACGACAACGCCATCAAGTATCGCCAATCGATTTTCAAGTCGATCGGCGGCCACACTCAGGCGCTCGGCGCCATCGTCAAGAAAGAGGTTCCCCACACCGACGACGCGGTGCCGCATGCGCGCGCCCTCGGCACGCTCGGCCCGATGCTTGACCACATCTTCCCCGCAGGTTCGGGCACGGGGGACACCGGGGCGCTGCCGGTGATCTGGGAGCGTCCGGCGGACTTCGAGAAGGTGCGCAGGGCATTCATCGACGCCGCCGTCGCCCTGGGCGAGGCCGCCGAGGCGGGACCGGACGCGATCCCACCCGCCTTCGTCAAGATGGTCGACACCTGCAAGACCTGTCACGACACCTTCCGCAAGAAAGCGAACTGACGTCAGGCAATTCGACGCGGCGGCGCCGGCCCCGCCGGTGCCGCTGCGCCAGTGCCGCCGCGCCGGTCCCTACGTCACGATCAGCGAGACGGCGAGAACCGCCGCGACCAGCACGGCTGCGGCGAGCCAGACCGGCGCGTACGGCGCGTCGGGGGCGTCGGGCGTCGCCGGCTTGCGGCCGGTGATCATCGCCCGGACCAGATTCTCGCGCTTCACCAGGGCGTAGAACGCGATGGCCGACAGGTGCACGCCGATCAGCACCATCAGGATGACGGCGTTGGCATCGTGCACCTCGGTGATCTGATCGCTGACGCGCTTTGACACCAGCGAGGCGAGCGGCCCTTCCGTCAGGATGTCGTCGTTGCTGAACAGGCCGGTGCCGGCCTGCACCAGCAGCGAGACGAGCATCGCCATCACCGACCAGCCGCCGAGCGGATTGTGGCCAACGGTGCCGGTGGACGCGTTGCGCAACAGGTCGCGGGCGTAGGCGTAGACCGCGAACGGTCCCTGCACGAAATCGGCGAAGCGGGAGTGGCGACTGCCGATCACCCCCCAGACGATGCGAAACAGCACCAGCGCCAGGATGGCGTAGCCGCTCTTCACGTGCCAGCCCATCTCCCGGAAGCCACCGACGAGCCCGGTGTACAG
>CAZBWP010000278.1:0-3576 GCA_964495295.1 uncultured Rhodospirillaceae bacterium
CGCCGCGCCGTCGCCGGTGTGCTCGCCGCCCTATGCGTCAGCGGCCCGCCGGCTGGCGGACTGGCCGCGAGTCTCGCCGCCGACACGTGGCCGTCGGGGGCGCCAGGCGATGACGTGGTCGAGACCGTCGTCCGCTTCGCCAGTACCAGTCCGTTCACCCTGGCCGACGTCGACGGGGCGCCGCCGGTCATGGCCAGCGGCTACTACGTGGTGCCGGCCGACGCGCCGGCCCATGCCGAGCGCGGCCGGACGCTGCCGGCGGTGGTGCTGTTGCACGGTGCCGGCGGCGTGCTCCAGGCGCGCGAGATCACCTATGCCCGCCAGCTGGCGCGCCAGGGGGTCGCGGCCCTGGTGATCGACGCCTTCTCGCCGCGCCGCGATCGGGCGACATCCTTCACGGATCGGCTGATCCAGATCACCGAGACGATGCTGCTGGCCGACGCCTTCGCCGGCCTCGGCTGGCTGGCGGCACGGCCGGAGATCGACTCCGGACGGGTGGCGCTGATCGGCTTCTCGTACGGCGGCATGGCGAGCACCTTCGCCGCCTATCGCCAGGTGGCCGATCGCCTGGCGCCGGACGGCCGGCGCTTCGCCGCGCACGTCGCCTTCTACGGCCCCTGCATCGCCCGCTTCGCCGCGCCGGAGACCACCGGCGCGCCGGTGCTGATGCTGTGGGGCGGGCGCGACGAGATTGTTGATGCGACACGCTGCGACGCGGTCGCCGACGACCTGCGCCGCGGGGGCAGCCGGGTCGACATCCGCGTCTTCCCCGACGGCGCGCACCAGTGGGACGGCGGCATGAGCCGGCCGTGGCGGACGCCGCGCGGACTTGCCGGCTGCGCCTTGTCGGTGTCGGCGAGCGGTGCGGTGCATGACCGGCTGACCCATCTGCCGATGCGCGGGCCACGCACCCGCGCCCTGATCCTCGCCGCCTGCGCCGACCAGGACGGCTATGTCATCCAGCGCGACGACGCGGTGCGCGCCCAGTCCAACCGCGCGCTCAGCGAGTTCCTGTCGCCGGTGCTGTTCACGGAAAGCGCCGCGGGACCCGGCGAACCGGACTCCTGACCGTCATCGGCCCGAGCGTCATGGCTGATCCGGCCTCATCCGGCCTCATCCGGGCCGATGCCGAGCGCGGCGGCGACGAGGGCGCTGTCGCGCGCCGGGCGGGATGGGAGGTTCAGCCCGGCGCTGTGGCCGTAGCACTCCGGCCGGCCGTCGACCAGGCGGACGAAGCCGGCGCTCAACACCGGCATCGGCCGCATCTGCTCGGCCACCCAGCGGTGCAGAAAGGCGCGCGGGAACAACACCGCCGCCTCCCCACCCGGCGCATCGACAACGACGTATTTCACGGCGCCAGCGACGCTCGCCCGTGCACCACGCACCGATCGAGGGGCGGCGCGGTCCTCATACGTCGAGGTTGGCGACCTTGAGGGCGTTCTTCTCGATGAACTCGCGGCGGGTTTCCACCGTGTCGCCCATCAGGGTCGAGAACACCTCCTCGGCGTCGTCGGCGTGGTCGACCTTGACCTGTAGCAGCGTCCGCGCCTCGGGATCGAGGGTGGTCTCCCAGAGCTGGCCGGGGTTCATCTCACCGAGGCCTTTGTAGCGCTGGATCGTGACGCCCCGGCGGCCGGTCTCCAGAACCGCGTCGTGCAGCGACACCGGGCCGGTGACGGTGTGCTCCTTGTCCTTGACCGTGAACGTGCCGTGGCTGCCGTAGAGCGCCTGCAATTCGGCCGCGCCCGAGTTCAGGCGCCGCGCCTCGCTGGAGCCGATGACGGCGCCGTCGATGACGTGGCGCTCGCTGACACCGCGCAGCGTCCGCGAGAATTCGAGGCCGCCATCGTCCAACGGGCGGCCCTGCCAGCCGCGGTCCGCCGGGTCCGCCAGCGCGTCGAGCCGGCGCGCCACGTAGGCCGCCGCCTCCGTCGCCAGGTCGCGGTCCGACAGCACCGACGGGTCGAGCGCCGCCGAGATCGCCGCCTGCTCGATGACGGCGAGCGGCACATGCCGGGCGAGGCGGTCCATGCGCTCGCGGACACGCCGGGTCTCGGCGACCAACGTGCGCAGGTCCTCGCCCGCCCGCTGGCTGCCGTCGAAGGCGGTGAACACGGCACCGTCGTTGATCACCGCATCGAGGAGGAAGGCCTCGAGCGCCGGGTCGTCCTTCAGGTAGACCTCGGACGATCCACGCTTCGCCCGGTAGAGCGGCGGCTGGGCGATGTAGAGGTAGCCGCGAGTGATCAGCTCCTGCATCTGACGATAGAAGAAGGTGAGCAACAGGGTGCGGATGTGGCTGCCGTCCACGTCGGCGTCGGTCATCACGATGATCTTGTGGTAGCGACACTTGTCGACGTCGAAGTCCTCGCGGCCGATGCCGGTGCCGAGGGCGGCGATCAGCGTGCCGATCTCGGCCGAGCCCAGCATCTTGTCGAAGCGGGCGCGCTCGACGTTGAGGATCTTGCCGCGCAACGGCAGGATCGCCTGGTTGGCCCGGTTGCGCGCCTGCTTCGCCGAGCCGCCGGCGGAGTCGCCCTCGACGATGAACAGCTCACTGTTCGCCGGGTCGCGCTCCTGGCAGTCGGCCAGCTTGCCGGGCAGCGAGGCGATATCGAGGGCGCCCTTGCGGCGGGTCAGCTCACGCGCCTTGCGCGCCGCCTCGCGCGCCGCCGCCGCCTCGACGATCTTGCCGATGACCTTGCGCGCGTCCGCCGGGTGCTCCTCGAACCAGCGGTCGAGCTGCTCGCCGACGATCCCCTCGACCACCGGGCGGACCTCGGAGGAGACCAGCTTCTCCTTGGTCTGCGACGAGAACTTGGGATCGGGCACCTTCACCGACAGCACACAGGTCAGCCCCTCGCGGGCGTCGTCGCCGGTGATCGCCACCTTCTCCTTCTTGGCGATGCCGGACGACGCGGCGTAGTTGTTGATGGTGCGGGTCAGCGCGGCGCGGAAGCCGGCCAGGTGCGTGCCGCCATCCTTCTGCGGGATGTTGTTGGTGAAGCACAGCATCGTCTCGTGGTAGCTGTCGTTCCACTGCAGCGCCACCTCGACGATGATGCCGACGTCCGCCCGCTCGCCTCGGACGACGATGGTCGCCGGGATCTGCGGCGTTTTCGAGCGATCCAGCCAGGCGACGAACGCTTCAAGTCCGCCATCGTAGTGCAGGTCGACCACCAGCGGGTCGACCGGCCGGGCATCGATCAGTTGCAGCCGCACGCCGGAGTTCAGGAACGCCAGTTCGCGCAGGCGGTGCTCCAGCGTGGCGAAGTCGAATTCGACCATGGTGAAGATATTGGTCGACGGCAGGAACGTCAGCTCGGTGCCGGTGCGCGGCCGGCCGTCCTCGGTTGCGGTCGCGTCGCCGACCACCGCCAGCGGCGCCTCCGGCTCGCCATTGCGGAAGATCATGGCGTACTCGCGGCCGTTGCGCCAGATGCGGAGCTCCAGGCGCTCGGACAACGCATTGACCACGGAGATGCCGACGCCGTGCAGACCGCCGGAGACCTTGTAGGAGCTCTGGTCGAACTTGCCGCCGGCATGCAGGCGGGTCATGATCACCTCGGCCGCCGA
>CAZBWP010000279.1:0-3549 GCA_964495295.1 uncultured Rhodospirillaceae bacterium
CTCGGACCGCATCGGCCGCCGGCCGGTGCTGCTGTTCACGATCGCCGGGACGGCGCTGTCGCTGCTGGCGCTCGGCTTCGCCACGTCGCTGCCGTGGATCTTCGCGGCGCGCGTCCTCTCCGGAGCGTTCGCCGCCAACATCAGCGTGGCGTCGGCCTACGTGGCGGACGTGACCGAGGACTCCGAGCGCACGCGTTGGATGGGGCTGCTCGGCGCGTCGTTCGGCGTGGGCTTCGTGCTGGGGCCGGCGATCGGCGGCCTGCTCGCCCCTTACGGCTATGGCGTACCGATGTTCGCCGCCGCGGGGCTGGCCGTCTTCAACTGGGTGCACGCTCTCGTGTCGCTTCGCGAGCCGCCGGAACGCGTCGCGACGGCGCCTGCGCAGCGCCTCGTGACCAGCCGCTTCGCCGAACTCCGGGATCCCGTGGTGCGGCGCCTGTGCGTCGCGAACCTCGTGTTCTCGATCGCCGTGACGCAGCTCGAGACGATGTTCCAGTACTTCATGAACGATCGTTTCGGGTGGGATGCGCGTGAGGTCGCGTTCCTCCTCGTCGGCATGGCGGTCGTCATGGGCGGCGTCCAGGGCGGCGGCATGAAGGCGCTCTCCGCGCGCTTCTCCGAGCGCACGCTGGTGACGGCGGGCAGCATGACGCTCGCGATCGCGTTCCTGGCGCTCCCGCGGATGCCGTCGGTGGCGTTGCTGCTGATCCCGCTGGCCATCGCCGCGGTGGGTCGCGGCGTCGCGCAGCCCGCGCTGATGAGCCTCGCTTCGCTCGCGGCGCCGCCGGCGCGGCGCGGCGGCGTCATGGGTATCTTCCAATCGGCGGCCTCGTTGGCTCGCGTCATCGGACCGCTGGCCGCCGGTCTACTCTACGACCGCGCGATGGAGGCGCCGTTCCTGTTGGCCGGTGTCCTGCTCGTCGGCGTGGCGCTGCTCGGTCGCGGGCTTCCGGGGCGTCTGGCCACACCTGGGAGCGTGCAAGAGCCTCGGCTCGCCTGAGGAGTTCTCGATGGACTTGTCCTTCCTGCCGGCCGTGAACGCCACGTTGAACGGGATCGCTGCGGTGCTGCTGATCCGGGGGCGTCGGCTCGCCCGCGCTCGGCGCCTCGACGCGCATCGACGGACGATGATCGCCGCGTTCGCCGTATCGAGTCTGTTCCTGGTCCTGTATGTATTACACAAGGCGTCGCGCGGCTTCGAGAACACCCCGTTTCACGCGGAGGGCCTCGCGAGGACGGGCTATCTGGTGCTGCTCGTCTCCCACGTCTCCCTGGCGATCACGGTGCCGCCGCTGGCGATCACGCTGATCGCGCTCGGTCTGCGCGGGCGCTTCGAACGGCATCGCCGGCTCGCGCGCTGGGCGTGGCCGATCTGGCTGTACGTATCGGTGACAGGCGTCGCGATCTACCTGTTGCTCTACCGATTCAACCCCGCGCCGGCGTGAAGGCCTCCCGGAGCCGTTCCGGCCCCGTCGCAGCATCGGAATCGCCAGGGAATCCAGGACATTGACACCGCTCCATCGCGTCTTGTGAATCGCGCTCCGGGTTGCTATTTCCCCGCGGCACCGAACGGGGACTCAGCGCGCTGCGCGGCTAGACTCCAGCGAGTTCTCGTTCGAGATCCCTCTCCTGGCGTTGCCGCAACCCGTCGGACGGCCTTCGAGTGGAAGTCGAGGATCCAACAGGATGGTGTCCCACAGCAACTCCGCGATCTCCTTCACGATCGGGACGGCGCTCGTGGCGCTTCTTTCGTTCCTGCCGGCGCCGGCACGCGCTGCCGATGAGAAGCGCGGCGCAGCGCTGTTCCCGTTCTGTGGCCAATGCCACGGCGCCGCCGGGGCGGGGAACCAGACCTATCTCGCGCCCGCCATCTCCGGTCTTCCCGAGTGGTACGTATTCGCGCAGCTGCAGAACTTCTACACGGGCCAACGCGGCATGCATCCGGACGACGTTGCGGGTCTCCGCATGTTCCCGATGGCCAAGACGTTCAAGGGAGACCGCGCGGATTCCGACATGCAGGCTCTTGCCGCCTATGTCGCGAAGCTGCCGGCGCCGACGCCGCCGCCGACGCTGGTGGGCGGAGACCCCGAGCGCGGGGCCGGCTACTACCAGGTGTGCATCGCCTGCCATGGCGCCGACGGGAACGGCAACGAGGCGCTCCGGTCGCCCCCGCTCCATCAGCAGCACGACTGGTACCTGCTCTCGTCGCTGCAGCGCTACAAGAGCGGCGTGCGCGGCAGCGACCCGCGCAACACGAACGCCCAGGTCATGCGCGGTATGTCCAGCACGCTCGTCGACGAGCAGGCGATGAAGGACGTGATCGCGTACATCCGGACGCTCGGTGGCACCGAAGCCGCTGCCGCCCCGACGCCGGAATCGGCAACCGAGGTGGAGTGAGATGGCCAAGGAGTACACGCCGGAAGATCTCGCCTGGCGGACCTTCCTGATCACCATTGTAGGCGTCTCCGGCTTCATCGCCGTCGTGTTCCTCTTCATCCTCTGAGGCGAAGCGCATGATCGAACGACTCGTCCCCGCAGCCTCCACGTTCGCCGGCGACATCGACTTCGTGTTCTCGCTGATCTTCTGGCTGGTCGGCTTCTGGCTGCTGGTGTCGGAGATCCTGTTCTTCTGGCTGATCGCGCGCTTCCGGAAGAAGGACGGGCAGAAGGGCCAGTACATCACCGGCGAGCTGAAGAGCGAGAAGCGCTTCATCACGATTCCCCACCTGCTGGTGCTCGTCTGCGACGTCTTCATCATCTTCTTCGCGGTCCGCGTCTGGTACGACGTCAAGCAGTCGTTGCCGACGGTGCCGGATCAGCAGACGGTGCGGATCGTCGCGCAGCAGTGGGCCTGGACCTTCGTGCACCCGGGTCCGGACGGGAAGCTCGACACGCCGGACGACATCACGAAGGTGAACGAGCTGCACGTCGAGGTGGACAAGCTCTACCACTTCCAGCTCACCTCGAAGGACGTGTTGCACAGCTTCTCGGTGCCGGTGTTCCGGCTCAAGCAGGACGCCATCCCCGGCCGCGTGATCACCGGCTGGTTCCAGCCTTCGCGAACCGGTGAGCACGATGTCCAGTGCGCCGAGATCTGTGGCATCGGCCACGGGTTGATGCCGGCGCGCATCCACATCGAGACCCCCGAACAGCACGCATCCTGGATGGCGGAGCAAGGGGAACTCTCCGTTGCCGCGGTCACGGGCCGTTAGCGGAGGCGAGGAAGACCCATGGCCGAATCGATTCCGGTTGATCATTCGCACGCTCACGCGGAAGATCACGATCACCACGCAGAGCCGGGCTTCTTCCAGAAGTACCTGTGGTCCACCGACCACAAGATGATCGCGATGCAGTACCTGTTCACCGGCATGGCGATGGCCCTGCTCGGTGGCTTCTTCGCCTACGTGTTCCGGATGCAGCTGGCGTTTCCGGGCATCGAGGTGCCGCTCTACGGCATCGTCGGGCCGCACGACTACAACGCCCTGATCACCAACCACGGCGCGATCATGATCTTCTGGGTCGCGATGCCGGTGCTGATCGCCGCGTTCG
>CAZBWP010000280.1:0-3541 GCA_964495295.1 uncultured Rhodospirillaceae bacterium
CTGTCTGACCATCCGCATGAAGTGATCGGCCGAGCCATAGCGCTGCTGGACCCTGGGTGCCGCATAGCCGAAGGCGGCCTCCGCATCGTCGACGCGGAAGGCCTCGATCTGCGCGCCGACGACGGCCCGGATCGCCGCATCGTCCGCCGAGACGCCCGTGCCACCAAGGGTGCTCGTGCCGGCCGGCGCTCCGCCGAACAGCATCGCAAGCATCACAATGAATACCGACAGGATTGCTTTCATCACGGATCTCCGCCTTAGTGCACTCCAAGTACGCACCGCGGCGGGGCTCGGATCGACGGACCGACGCTGACGGCGGGCATTCAATGGCGGGACCCAGGGACAATGCCACCCACTCGAACTTCGCCGGTGACGCGCGTCGACGTGGTCGTGCTGATCGGCCTCCTCATCCTGTGCTACGGCGTGGCGGCGATCGGCGGCGCGATCACGGCAACCACGGTGGAGAGCTGGTATCCATCGCTGCCGAAGCCGCCGTTGACGCCACCCTCGGTGGTCTTCGCACCGGTCTGGCTGACCCTCTACGGCATGATGGCGGTCGCCGCCTGGCGGGTCTATCGGCGGCGGCGCCGCGCCGACGTCGCGACGGCGCTCGCCCTGTTCATCGTCCAGCTGGTGTTCAATCTGGCGTGGCCCATCCTGTTCTTCGGGCTGCGCTGGATCGAGGGCGCACTGGTCGTGATCGTCGTGCTGCTTGGCCTGCTCGCCGTGATCACGCCCATGTTCTGGCGCGTCGACTGGCGGGCCGGTGTGCTGTTCACGCCGTATCTCCTCTGGGTCGGCTTCGCCACCTACCTCAACGCCGGGATCTGGTGGCTCCGATGAGCGACGCGCGGCACCGCAGGGGATCGGTGGGCGGACACGGTTGATCCCCCGCGCCAGCGCCGCGATACTTGGATCAATCGAGGATCGACGACCGGCGACGCGTCGCGATCCGGCCCATGACGCGGGGGAAACCGATGCAGACAGGCAAATCGATGGGGGCCGCCATCGGCACCCTGATCGTCGCGACGGGCATCATCCAGCTCGCCAACGGCTTCTTCACCACCTTCCTGTCGCTTCGGGTGGCGCTGGAAGCGTTCGACGTGACGGTGGCCGGCCTGGTGTTGAGCAGCTATTTCGCCGGCTTCACGGTGGCGGCGGTGCGCTCCGACCGGATCATCGTCCGCATCGGCCACATCCGCGCCTACGCCGCCTTTGCCGGTGCGGTCGCCGCCGCCACCGCGGCGATGCCGCTGCTGGTCGATGCTTACGCCTGGATGGTCTTGCGCGCCGTCATCGGCTTCGGCTGCGCCGGGATCTTCGTCACCACGGAAAGCTGGCTCAACGCCAAGGCGCCGACGGCGCTGCGCGGCCGGGTGTTCGCCATTTACATGGTCGCCACCTTCCTCGCCCTGGCGATCGGGCAGTTGCTGATCGGGCGGGTCGATGTCAACTCGGCAGCCCCGTTCAGCGCTATCGTCACCCTGTTCGCGCTTGGCTTGGTGCTGGTGAGCGCGACCCGCGCCGAGGCGCCCCGCACCGCCACCGTCGAGGCGCCGCCCTATGGCGCGCTGCTGCGCGCGGCCCCGGCGGCGGTCGTCGGCTGCGCCTTGAGCGGGGTGATCACCGGCACATTCTATGCGCTGGTGCCGGCCTGGATGCAGGGGGCGGCAATCGACCAGGAGACGATCGCGCTGGTGATGTTCGCGGCGGTGCTCGGCGGGCTGGTGTTCCAGGTGCCGGTCGGCCGCCTGTCGGACCGGTTCGAGCGGCGCGGCGTGCTTATCGCCCTCGGCATCGGCCTGGTCGGCGTCGTCGCGGTGCTCGTCTTCCTGCCGCGCACCCTGACGGCGGTGCTGCCGGCGGCGGCGCTGCTCGGCGGCTTCATGTCGACCCTGTACCCGGTCGCCGTCGCCCATGCGCACGACCGCATGCCGGCCGACCGGGTGGTGGCGGTCAGCGGCGCGCTGATTCTGGCGTCGGGATGCGGCTCGGTGCTGGGCCCGCTGGTCGGCGTCCAGGTGATGGATCGCCTCGGCATCGACGGCGTGCTGTATTTCATCGCTGCAACCGCCCTGCTGCTGGTGCTGCTCGTCGCGGCGCGGCGCGGCGTGCGCAAGGGCGAGGATCACCAGGACCGCACCTTCGAGATCCTGACGCCGCAGGCCGCCCCGCTGGCCCACGATCCCGGCGACGCGGAGCCGCCCGCGGTGCCGACGGCGGCGGACGTGGAGCAGGCGGCGGCGCCCGGGGATATCCAAGAGGAGCCAAGCCCCGAGGCGGCACCACCGCTCAACCGGCCGTGAGGGCGCCGTAGATCGTCCACAGGCCGACGGCGACGAAGCCGATGCCGGCGATCAGCTTCAAGGGGATCCCCGCCAACAGGTGCGCTCCGGCGGTGCCCAGCGCCACCGCCACCGCCGTCGACGCGACCAGCGCGCCGGCGGCGGCGAGGAAGATGACGATGGGGGGCTGCCCGCCATTGCTGGCGAACAGCAGCGTCGCCAACTGCGTCTTGTCGCCGAGTTCGGCCAGGAATACCGTCAGGAAGATGACCAGGGCGTGCTGCATGGGGTGTGTCCACGAGAGCCGGGCGCAGGACCGATGGCCGGATGTCGCTGCCCAGCTCCCCTTGGAGCGCGCATCCGCACCATAGGTCTCGCCAAACCGGACCGGTCACGCGCGCCATGGCCGCGGCCACGTGTGTTGACGGCCAAGGCCAAGTATGTTGACGCGCGCCCCTCTCGCACGCGGAGGGCGGCTACTCCCCTAAGACATCATCACCGATAGCGCATGGCGGCGCGGCACGCAATGGGCGCCTGACCGCTGCGGGGACACCCTGGCGCGACGGAGGTGCCACTCGGGGGGCGCTCCGGGGGCTTGACGGCGGCAGCCGCCGAACAAACCATTGACAGCCAGGCGGCGAGGACGGAAAGCATCGCGCCATGCAAGATCGCGAGCGCGCAACCAGCATCTCGGTCGAGATCGTGTTCGATCCGGCGTGTCCGTGGTGCTTCATCGGCAAGCGCCGGTTCGAACAGGCACTGGCGAGCCGGCCGGACATCGTCGCCAACATCGCCTGGTGGCCGTTCCTGCTGCATCCCGACATGCCGAGCCGCGGGCTGCCGCGGCGCGACTACCTGACCCGTCGCTACGGCGGCGAGACCCGCGTCCGCCGGGTCTTGCGGGCGATCACCGAGGCCGGACAGTCGTCGCGCATCGCCTTCGCGTTCGACACCATGCACCGCGCGCCCAGCTCCATCGACGCCCATCGCCTGGTCCGCTTCGCCGAGGCGGAGGGGCGGCAACACGCCGCCGTCGAGGCGCTGTTCCACGAGCACTTCGTTCGCGGCCGGGATATCGGCGATCGGGCGGTGCTGGTCGAGATCGGCCGGGAGATCGGCCTCGACGGCCAAACGCTCGGCATCTACCTCGCCTCCGACGCCGACGTCGCCTGGGTCCACGACGCGCATGCCCGGGCCGGCCGCGCCGGCGTCACCGGCGTCCCCAGCTTCGTGTTCAACGGCGCCTTCGTCATCGC
>CAZBWP010000281.1:0-3529 GCA_964495295.1 uncultured Rhodospirillaceae bacterium
TCTTATCCAAAGTAAATCGTTATCAAAAGGGGATTAATATTTCTATTGATTTTCAGCGATTTAGCTATCAAACTTTCTAATACAGCTTTTGATAACGATTTGAGGTAGCCTTATTTTGAGAGACTTTTCAACCAAGTTTTGAGCTGAGAATCTTTTTCCCACGATCCCTGGGCACCTGTATTAGGGATGATGTCAACATAAGCCGATTCCAATGCTTCCCGCTTTTGCTTGGAGTCCGCCCGTGCATATATTTCGGTTGTTTGTATCGACACGTGTCCGAGCATATCCCGTATATAAACAAGATTGACACCTGCATGTAACAGATGCATGGCCTTACTATGACGAAGGGTATGGGGCGAGATTCTGGGGATCAGTTCGGGTTTCAGCTTTCTCGCCATATCGGCATACATATTCAGTATATAGGCAATACCAGCGTTTGTCAGCCTTCCGCCACGGTTATTAGCAAACAACGGGCGCTGGTTGTTAGCAGGCTTTTCAAGTCCATTTTCCTCCATATACGCTCGCAACAAAGCCACCTGTTCCTTTTGTAAGGGGACAATCCGCTTTTTATTCCCCTTCCCATGGAGCGTAATGCAGGAAGGATTGTCTATGCGCAGCGAAGAGGGAGAAAGGTCAATGATTTCCTGTACCCTTGCCCCACTGTTGTACATCAATGCAATAAGCGCCAGGTTCCTTCGTCCCGTCCTATTACTGGTGGGGATCTGCTTCAACAGGAATTTGATTGCCTCTACAGTGAGGTAGTTAACACTCTTTTTTTCCTGTCGTTTCACTTTGATGGATAGGATCTCCTGCCAGCGGGCTATACGTTTTACATCCTCATACTGCATATACTTGAAGAAAGAGTGCAGTACAGCAAGACGTTGGTTCCTTGTCGCGTTTGCGCATTGCTTACTGGTTTGCAACCAGTCCAGGAAACGTAGGATTACATTCCTGTCAAAGTGGTCGAGTAACAGGGTATCTGCTTTTATGTGTTCCTTTTCATCCATGAAAACCAGCAATTGTGCAAAGGTGTTACTATATGACCTGATCGTGTTTGTACTCGAACCACGTTCCCCGACCAGGTATTCGGAAAAAAACTTAGTCAAATATTTTGCAAAGTCAGTTGTTTTCATGGCTGGTTTCGATATAAGGGTTGTTTGGAAATACAGAAGAGATTACCAGATGCTCCATCCCGATGATATCAGGATACATCTCATGGGTCAGCCGCACGTAGGTCTCGGTGCCTTGGAGAGATTTATGCCCGAGGAAGACCGATAGGATAGGCATAGCGCAGTTGATATCCATCCCATCCTGTACCATTTTCATCAGGGAGTGCACGGCCATTGTGTGGCGGAGATCATGGAGCCTGGGCCCCTGACCATCACTGCGACGTGGGATCCCGCATTGCTCGAGTATCTTCCGGAACCAATTGCGTATGGCAGATGTACTTACCGGTTTCCCCAAGGTAGACACGAAGAAAGGAGCCGTGGGGGCCGATAGGCCTTGGATTGGCATACGGTCGCGATAGGTCCTGTACTGGTTGAGCACCTCTAACAACTGAAGGCATACAGGAAGCAGCCGCTCCATCTGATTCTTTGTCCGTTTGAGCAGTATGTGCTTGCGCAGAAGGTCCACGTCTTCGTTTTTCAGGGAAAGGGCTTCGCCGATACGCATTCCGGTGGAGTAGAGTAGCCGAATTAGGGCTGGAACGGCTATTAGCACACTCGTCATGCACCTGTATGGCATGGTCAATTTATCGCTGGCCTGGAAGATGCACGCCATCTCTTCGTGTGAAAATATATAAGGGATGAACGGTGGCCAGTTTTGCCTCGGCAGCCGGTGTATGTAGCACTCGTGCCCAAGGTGGCATAGGTAACGGCAGAATTGCCGAACAATGGAGTGCTTATCGTAAAGCGTTCGGGCTTTGTCGTTGATCCGCGTTTCACTCCATGCAGTGATTTGCTCGCGTGTTATGTAGATGTTGGTTGCACCTGTTGCTAAGAAGAAGCGGTCTAACTCGGTAAACACGTCCTGGAACTTAGGCAGACCGAAGCCCATCTGTTCCTTCATTTGAAGGAAACTATTGAAGTAGGGAGCAAAAATGCTCCTGTAGACAATCCGCTTACTCATAGAATATACCTCCTCTCTGTTCATAAAAACTTTTAGCGACCATGGGAACCCCAAGTGCGCAGTGCTGGAGATTATTGAGGTCGACACTAAGGTATTTCATCGTGGTCTGCGTGGCCTGATGGCCGAGGACTTCTGAAATTACCGGCAACGGAGTGCCGTTGCTGAGCAACCGGGTTGCAAGGGTATGCCGCATGGCATGGGGACCGAACTTCCTGTTGCGGATGTCCACCTTCGATGCTATGATGATCCGGCTGATGGCACCGTTGATGATTAGGCGGTTGATCGGACGGTACGGTGCGCATGCGGAAAGGAATACGTTTGGCTCAGGTGATGCCGGTCGTGCATCCTGCAGGTAGTTAATAATGGCCTCACCGACATCGGAAAGCAGGGGAAGCTCAATCTCCCTTTTGGTCTTATACTGGGTAAGACTGATGAGATTTTTGTCCCAGTCCAGGTTGGCAAAACGCAACCCGGCTATGTCCGATGACCGGAAGCCCAACCTTGTGGCTAGCAGGAGAATAGCATAATCACGCTTACCTACCGGGCTGGATCGGTCCACCGCGCCTTCTATCTTCCTGACCTCATCGGGGTCATATACAGATGGCAATTTCTCCCGTCTGATAAGACGGTTCCTGCCTATCACGTATTCGATATCCCTGTCCACCAGTTTACAGGTGTAAAGGTAGCGGCAGAACAGGCGGGTCGTATTAAGGAATTTATCCTTGCAGTTCTGTGCCGAGGCCAGGAAGGCAAGTACGTGTTCCTCGTTAATCCCCGAAACCCGGTACACAGATTCCAATGACAGATGCTGGATAAAATAACTCAGTATGCGCCGGTGCTCGTTAAGCGTGAGCATACTCCGGCGCAACGCTGCCTGGGATGCTATGAAAGCTTCCGCCGCATGGCCTATTTCCCCGGGAAGTTCATAGTTGACGCGGCGTATGATCCTTCTGCTGACCCTGCCATGGGCAAGGAAATCCGAAAGTACGGCCACACTGCGGCGTACAGCACGTCTATAGGTGGGGCTGTTAAACGGGAAGGGGGAGTTCATAAAGTCGTCCCCCACTTGGAAACTGAAAGCCGATATGGAGCGTTCCCGCATGAACTTTATAATACCGGTGTCCCATAACCGAAGGTAATCCCGAATCCGTGCTTCGGAATAACCGTTCCTTCTTAACCAGGCGACACATGCCTTGCTAAGGAAATGGATGTCTTGTTGTACCATCATTTGTTGTCGTTAAACAAGTGCTAAATTACACTTGCTTAATAGGCAACAATGATTATCAAAAGAAGATTATCAAATGTAGTGTTGAAAATCAATAGGTTGAAGGACGATTATAATGCTTCCTTTTGATAACGATTTACTTTGGATAAGAAAACTTATCACAACTTGTGATAA
>CAZBWP010000282.1:0-3509 GCA_964495295.1 uncultured Rhodospirillaceae bacterium
CCCGTGGCGGGGCCGGTCGCGTTCGCGGCATCCGGGGAGCGGCTGGAGAGCATGGACCTGACGCTGACAGCCGAGCGTCTCGCCATCGCCGATGGGAGCGTTGCCGATGCCACCGTGACGGCCGTCTACGCCGCCGGCGAGACCCGCATCGACCTCCGCGCAACGCGGGGCGACGACCGCCTCACCATCACCGCGATGGGCTCGGGCCCGGCGGACGACCCGACCACCATCGACGCCCTGCATGCGGAGGTCGAGGCCGCGATCGCCGGCGTGCCGATCCCCGGCACCGGCACGGTGGTCGGCGTGGACGGGCGTGGCGTGGTCGCGCTCACCGCTGACGTGATCACCGTCGTCGCCGCAACACCGCTGACCCTCCGCGTCGATGACGGCGGCGATGCGGCAACGGTGCGGATCGCGCCGGCACCCGAGCCCTTTCTTACTCTCGACACGGCGGCCGACGGGCCCACGGTGGCCCGCCTGCGTCTCGCCGACGGTGATGTGACGCTGGGCGATGCTGGTGCCGAGGTGCGCGACGTCGCCGTGGACGCGGTCTTCGATGCGGCGATCCGCGTGGTCGTCGACCGGCTGCATCTCGCGCCGCGCGGCCTGCCGGACTGGACGGCGCCGGTGGTCGTCGCGCCCGTCGGCGATCCCGGGGACGCGGTGGTGGCGGCGCGGCGCATCAGCGTCGTCACCGACCGGCAGGCCATCGACGCCCGGCGCATTCCATTGATTGTCATCGACGGTCTCGACGTACCGCTCGGCTTCACCGTCGACGACGGCCTCTCAGGCCCGCTCGCGCCCCTGCTCCTCCCCGGCGGGATGGTCGGCGGGATGGCCGGCGAGGCGGAGGGCCTCGAGGCGAGCGGCGGCGAAGCGGGCGGCCCGTCGTGGCATGTCGCGGCCGTGCACTTCGCCGACGCCCGGCTGCGCGTGACCGGTGACCTGCCGGCGGAGCTGACCGTCGACGGCACGCTCGCCGGCGAGGCGGCGGGCGAAACCACCGGCACCTTCCGGCTCCGCGCCATGCTGCGGCCGCCGGGGATCGCGCCGCTCGCCGCTCTGGGACCGGCCACCTTCACCGCCGCCAACGGCACGCTGCAAACGGCGCACCTGTCGCTCGCCTCTCCGGCCGGCGACGACCGCACGCTCGCCCTGGTCGCCGACTACGATCCGGCGGGCCTCGCCGCCCGCCTGCACTACGCCGGGGACGACGACCGGGTGACGATCGACGGCCGGCTGCCCGCCCTCACCACCGATCCCGACGGCCTCGTCGGCGCCGATGCCACGTTCGATCTCGCCGTCGCCGACCTGGCCGTTCCGGGGAGATCCCTGCGCGTCAGCGCGGCCGGTCGCGGCACCGCCGCCATCGACGGCGCCGGGCTTGCCGTGACCGCGTCGACACCGCTGACGCTGGCCGTGACCGGGCCGGACGACGCACCGATTCGGCTCCGCATCGAAGCCGCGCCGACGCCGTTCCTGATCCTCGGGCCGGAGCCGATGGCGCCGGCCCGCGCGCGGCTCGCCATCGCCGCGGCCGACGCCAGCATCGACGGAAACCGGTTTGCCATCCGCGGCGCCGAGGTGGACGTCGGCATCGGCGACGGGCCGCGCATCGACGTCCGCCGCGCGGTGGTCACGCCCGTCGGTGTCGCCGCGTGGACCGCACCACTCACCCTCGACGGCAGCGCCGACGTGGATGCGGACACCGTCGCCTTCCGCGGCCGCGTCGCGACCCAGGGCAACCGGGTGCGGGCGGCGGTAACGGGACAGCACCGCCTGGACACCGGCCGCGGCAGCGCCCGCGTGCGCTTCGATGCGCTGGACTTCGCGCCCGGCCGGCTGGAGCCGCAGGACCTCCGTCCCGATCTCGCCGACGCGCTGACCGACGTGTTCGGCCGCGTCACCGCCAACGGCACGGTGTCCTGGCGCCAGGGCCGGCCGCCGGCGGCCGACTTTGCCGTCGGCGTCGAGGATCTGTCGCTGACCGTCTTCGGCGCGCGGGTGAGCGACATCGACGCCACCATCCGGCTCAGCGGCGTCGATCCGCCGACGACCCCGGCGGGGCAGGAGGTCCGGATCGCCCGCATCGCCCTGCCGACCCCCATCGAAGACGCGGTCATTCGCTTCGGCCTCGACAGGACCGGCCGGCTGGACGTCGACGAGCTGCGGTTCCGTTACCTGGGCGGCAGCGTGGTTGCCCGCGGCGCCAGCATCGACGCCGGCTGGTCCCGCCTGACGGCGACGTTCGATCTCGAAGGCATCGACATGCAGGGCCTGCTCGCCGCCGCGGGCATCGAGCAGATCACGGCGCGGGGCCAGATTGCCGGTCGCATTCCGCTGGTCGCCAGCGAAACCGGCTTTGCGATCCGCGGCGCGCACCTGCGCGCGATGTCGCCCGGCACCATCGTCTATGACCCGCCGGGCGAACCCTCCCTGAGCGCCGCCGGTCCGGGCGGCGATCTGGTGGCGAAGGCGTTGCGCAACTTCCAGTACGAGACCCTGGAGTTCGCCATCGACGGCGAGAGCGGCGGCGCCTGGTCGGCGGGAGGCGTGATCTTCGGCCACAATCCCGATGTCTTCCGCGGCCAGCCGTTCCAGTTCAACATCGACATCAGCGGCGACGTCGAGGAAACGGTGCGCGGGATTCTGTTCGGCCACACGTTGCGCGACAGGATCGAAGAGCGCATCCTTATGCCGCGGCGCTGAGCGTCGGCGAGGCCAAGCGAGACGAGGTATGTCATGATTCGGCGGGTGACGGCGACAGCCGCCTGCGGTGTGGTTGTTCTGGTTGCTGCCTGCGAGCCGCGGGTGACGGTCGAGGTCCCGAAGGATCCGATCGTCGTCAACCTCAACGTCAAGATCGAGCACGAGGTCCGGGTCAAGGTGGACCGGGAGCTCGACGACCTGTTCGAGAAGAATCCGGAGCTGTTCAAATGACGCGGACACGAAGATGGGTGCTGACGACGATCGGGCGATGGAGCGTCGTCGCCCTGGTCGCCCTGGCGGCGTCGGCGCTGGGCCCGCTTTCCGCCGATGCCGCCGGCCTCGATGAGGCCAAGCGCGCCGGCTGGATCGGCGAACGCCCCGATGGCTTCGTCGGACTGGTGCGCGGCGACGCGCCGGCCGACGTGCGGAGCCTCGTCAACACCGTCAACGCCGAGCGGCGTGCGGGCTACGAGGATGTCGCCCGGCGCACCGGCGCCTCGGCGCGCGAGGTGGGCATCCTGGCGGGTCGCCGCCTGATCGGCGCGGCGGCGCCGGGGACCTACGTGATGACCGAGGGCGGTCAGTGGATCCGCAAGTAAGGCGCTGGTGACCGACGACGACGCGGCGCTGGCCCAGGCGCTCGCCTGGCTCGCCGCCGGTCGGCGCGTCGCCCTCGCCACCGTCGTCGGCACCTGGGGCTCCTCCCCCCGGCCCATCGGCAGTCTGCTCGCCGCCGCCGACGACGGCGCGTTCGCCGGCTCGGTCTCCGGCGGCTGCATCGAGGGCGCGGTGATCCAGGC
>CAZBWP010000283.1:0-3501 GCA_964495295.1 uncultured Rhodospirillaceae bacterium
AGCGTCAGGTTCTCCAGCACCGTCAGGTGCGGGAACAGGTTGAACTGCTGAAACACCATGCCGACGTCGCGGCGGATCGCCTCGACCGCCCGGATGTCGCTGGTGAGCTCGATGCCGTTGACGGTTATCCGCCCCTTCTGGTGCGGTTCGAGGGCGTTGATGCAGCGGATCATGGTGGACTTGCCGGACCCCGACGGCCCGCAGACGACGACACGTTCGCGGCGGTGCACGGTCAGGTTGATGTCCTGCAGCACGTGGAACGCATCGAACCATTTGTGCACGCCGTCAAAGGCGATCGCGACATCCTGTTCCGGCCGATGCCCCTTCGGCTCCCGCTCTGGCGCCATCTGCCCCATCTCCCTCAGGTTCGTTTCTGGCCGGTGTCGAGCCGCCGTTCCAGGTACAGGCTGTAGCGCGACATGAAGAAGCAGAACGCCCAATAGATCCCGCCGGCGAACACATAGGCTTCCACGTAGAACGGCCGCCAGGGCGGATCGGTCAGCGCCGTCTTGGTGGTGGTGAGCAGGTCGAACAGGCCGATGATGATGACCAGCGAGGTGTCCTTGAACATGCTGATGAACTGGTTGACGATCGGCGGGATGGAAATCTTCAAGGCCTGCGGCAGGATGATCAGCCGGGTTTTCTTCCAGAAGGAGAGGCCGAGCGCCTCGGCGGCTTCATACTGCCCCTGCGGCACCGCCTGCAGGCCGCCGCGGATGGCCTCGGCCAGATAGGCGGCGGTGAACAGGATGATGCCCACCTGGGCCCTGAGCAGCTTGTCGATGGTCACCCCTTCCGGCAGGAACAGGGGAAACATCACCGAGGCCATGAACAGGACGCTGATCAGCGGCACGCCGCGGATCAGCTCGATGAAGCCGACGCAGACCGCGCGGATCGCCGGCAGCTCCGATCGCCGGCCGAGCGCCAGCAGCACCGCCAGCGGAAACGACACGACGATGCCGACGACGGCGAGGATCAGGGTGAGCGGCAGGCCGCCCCACTTGCTGTTCTCGACATACGTGAGACCGAACACCCCGCCCCACATCAGCACGCCGAACACGCCCAGCACGACCAGCCACATCGGCCCGAGCCACCAGCGCCATGTCTGCGGATTGGTCGAGACCACCAGCGCGATGATGAACACCGCCATCGCCAACAGCGGCCGCCAGTGCTCGTCGAACGGATACAGGCCGAACAGGATGAAGCGGTGTTTCTCGCCGATCAGCGCCCAGCACGCGCCCGCGGCTTCGCGGCACTCCGCCGGCGAGCCGGTCCATACGGGCGCGATGACCGCCCAATGGAGGAACGGCGGCACGGTGATCCAAAGAACATAGAGGCAGAAGAGGGTGAGCAGCGTATTGGGCACGCTGCTGAACAGGTGGCGGCGCGGCCAGCCGATCGCCAGGTCGGCGAAGCCCGGCCGCCCCCCCGGACCGCTTGGCGCAGACTCGGTGGTCGGCTCCTCCTCGCGGGCGAAGATGCGGTCCGCCGGGGTGTCGTCGCGCCGCGTCACGCGCGGCCTCCCTTCAGCCGGATCCGCGCGTTGTACCAGTTCATGAACGCCGAGATGGTCAGGCTGACCGTCAGGTAGACGGCCATGATGATGGCGATCCCCTCGATCGCCTGGCCGGTCTGGTTGATGGCCGTGTTGGACACCGCGACGATGTCCGGATAGCCGATGGCGACGGCGAGGGAGGAGTTCTTGGTCAGGTTCAGGTACTGGCTGGTCAGCGGCGGCACGACGACGCGCAGCGCCTGGGGCAGCAGGATCAGCCGCATCACCAGGCCGCGGCGCAGGCCGATCGCCAGGCCGGCCTCGGTCTGGCCGTGGGAGACGGCGAGGATGCCGCCGCGCACGATTTCGGCGATGAACGTGCCCGTGTAGAGGACGAGGCCGATCAGCAGCGCCGCGAACTCCGGCGTGAACAGGCCGCCGCCCCGGAAGTTGAAGCCGGCGAGGTCCGGCGTCTCCATGGCCGACGGGGCGCCGCCGGCCAGCCAGGCGAGCAGCGGCAGGCCGAGGATCAGACCGGCGCCGACGGTGAGCGCCGGGAACCTCTGACCGGTGCGATCCTGGCGCCGCCGCGCCCATGCGACCACCAGCACCGCGGCGGCGACGCCGACGACCAGGCCGGCGGCCGCCATCGTCCATCCCGGGTCGGCGAGCGGTTCCGGATAGACCAGGCCGCGGTTGCTGAGGAAAATGCCGGCGCCCAGGTCGAGCGCCTGGCGCGGCGGCGGCAGCCCCTCGGTGATCACGGCGTACCAGAAGAACAGTTGCAGCAGCACCGGAATGTTGCGCAGCGCCTCCACGTAGACGGTGGCGAACTGGGCGACCAGCCAATTGCGCGACAGCCGGGCGATGCCGGCGATGGTGCCGATGATCGTCGCCAGCACGATGCCGATCACCGCCACCCTGAGCGTGTTGAGAATGCCGACCCAGAGCACCCGGCCGTAGGTATCGGCGGCGCTGTAGGGGATCGGCGACTCGCTGATGGCGAAGCCGGCCTCGCGTTCGAGAAAGCCGAAGCCGGTGGCGATGTTGCGGTTCGCCAGATTGTCGAGGGTGTTGGAGACGAGATACCAGCCGAGCAGGACGATGCCGCCGATCACCAGCACCTGATAGAGCACGCCGCGGACACGCACGTCGTTCCACCAGGCGACACGCGCCCGGCGGTCGCCGCCGCCCCTCAACCGCGGATCGGAAGCCATGGCCCTGGGGACAGGGCGGTCGCCGCCGCGCTCATCGAAGGCGGCGACCGCACGTCCTCAGCGGATCGGCGGCGCGTACTGCAGGCCGCCGTCGATCCACAGAGCGTTCAGGCCGCGCGGCAGTTGCAGCGCGGATTTCATGCCGACGGTGCGCTCGAAGACCTCGCCGTAGTTGCCCACCTGCTTGACGATGTTGTAGACCCACTTGTCGTCGATGCCCAGCTTCTGGCCCATGCCGCCGGTGACCCCGAGCAGCCGCTGGATCGACGGATCGACGCTGGCCAGCATCTCGTCGACGTTGGCCTGGGTGACGCCGCGCTCCTCGGCTTCGATCATGGCGAAGAGGGCCCACTTGACGATGTCGAACCACTGATCGTCGCCGTGCCGCACCGCCGGGCCGAGCGGCTCCTTGGAGATGATCTCGGGCAGGATCACGTAGTCGTCCGGGTTCGGCGTGTCGTTGGCGCGGATCGCCGCCAGCTGTGAGGCATCCGACGTGAGTGCATCGCAGACGCCCTTGACGAACGTTTGCGTCGTCTCGGTGTAGGACTCGTAGGCCTTGGTCTCGAGCTTCATCCCGTTGGCCCGGAAATAGTCGGCGAGGTTGAGTTCGGTGGTCGTGCCCTGCTGCACGCAGACGGTGGCGCCGTCGAGGCCCTTGGCGCTGGACACGCCGAGTGCCTTCGGCACCAGGAAGCCCTGGCCGTCATAGTAATTGATGCCGGTGAAGTTCAGCCCCAGGTCGGTGTCGCGGGACAGGGTCCACGTGGTGTTGCGCGACAGCACGTC
>CAZBWP010000284.1:0-3498 GCA_964495295.1 uncultured Rhodospirillaceae bacterium
TCGTCGTGTGCCCGCGGCGGAAAGGCGAACGCGGGCGGCGTGCCCCAGCGGCGCACCTCGGTGTTGTCCGACTCGTCGGCACCGTCCGGCACGTCGTCACCGGGCAGGTTGGGTAACTCGGCAAGCGCCCGATCCAGCTCGGTGCCCGCCAGCCGTTCGCGCTCCTCGGCCTCGGTTTGGCGTTGCTTCGACTGGGAGACCGCGTCGATCAGGTCGGACGCATCGGCCCCCGCCTGCTTGCGCTGGCCGATCTCCTTCGACAGGCGGTTGCGCTCGGCCTGGATGGCCTGCGCCTCGGAGACGGCATCGCGACGCCGGCGGTCCAGGTCCAGCAACCGCGCCGCCTGCGGCTCCAGCCGGCGGCGCGCCAAGCCGGCGTCGAACGCGGCAGCGTTCTCGCGAATCCATTTGATGTCGAACATTGAAGACGGCCCCCGACTGAAGACCCATGCGGGTTAGCGGAACGCCGGGGAGGGGTCAAGAAACCTTGTCGGCGGCGTCTTCTCCGCGTCCTTCGTCGGTGGCTCCAGTGTCCGCTTTGGCGCGCGCCAAGGAGCGTTCGATGAAGGCGACCGCGTAGATGGAAATCTCGTACAGCAGCACGATCGGCACGGCGAGACCGATCTGGCTGATCACGTCGGGCGGCGTCAGAATGGCGGCGGCAACGAAGGCGAGGACGATGGCGTAGCGGCGTTTCTCCCGCATTCCCTGGGCGGAGATCATGCCGGCGCGGCCGAGCAGCGTGCATGCGACGGGAAGCTGGAAGGCGATCCCGAACGCGAAGATCAGGCGCATCACCAGCGACAGGTACTGATCAACTTTCGCTTCCAGCTGGATCGGCAGACCGCCGTCGGTGCCCGGCGTTTCGAAGCTCAGGAAGAACTGCCAGGCAAGCGGAAAGATCAGGTAGTAAACAAGCGCGCCGCCCATGACGAACAGGATGGGCGTCGCCACGAGAAACGGCAGGAACGCCCGTTTCTCGTTCTTGTACAGGCCGGGGGCGACGAACATCCAGACCTGGGTTGCGATCACCGGAAAGGCGATGAACATCGCCGCGAAGAAGGCGACCTTGACATAAGTGAAAAAGGCTTCGTGCAGGGCGGTATAGATCATCCGCCGCTCGCCGCCCTGGGCTTCCAGGATGGCCGCCAGGGGGCGCACCAGGAAGCCGTAGATGTCGGCGGAAAAAAAGTAGCAAACGAAAAACAGGACGAGAATTGCCGACACACTGTAGACGAGGCGACGGCGCAGCTCGACCAGATGATCGAGCAGCGGCATCCGGGCCTGATCGACGTCGATGTCTGCCATGTGTCAGGAACGGGATCAGGAGGAAAGGGTGGTGCGGCGGCGGGTCATCTCAGCCGCCCGACGTGCCAGCCGGCTCGGCGTCATCCGGACCCGCCCCTGCCGATGCTCCTGCCGATGTTTTGGCCGGGGCTTTTGCCGACGTCTTTGCCGGGGCTTTGCCCGCCGTCTTGGCCGACGTCTTGCCCGCCGTCTTGGCCGACGTCTTGGCCGACGTCTCGGTCGACGTCTCGGCCGGGGCGTCCGGAGCCGCGGTCGACGCTCCGCCGGGTGCCGACTTTGCATTCTCCAACCGGTCCATCAGGTCGCGATTGAATCTCACGGGGTCGAAATCCTCGGTCAGCGTGCCGGCGGGGTCGACCTCTTTCCTGACCGAGTCGACGGGGTCGAAATCGCGGACGGCGTTCATTTCTTTCTTGATGTCGTCCAACTCGGCCTCGCGGACCATCTCGTCGACGCCGGATTGGAACTCGCGGGCAAGACCGCGCGCCTTGCGCATCACCTTGGTCACCGCCCGCAACGCCTTGGGCAGATCCTTCGGCCCGACGACAATCAGCGCCAGCACGGCGACGATGAAGAATTCCGACCAGCCAATGTCAAGCATGGTCGCTCAACCGCCTCGAACGAAGCCGCGGCGGACCGCGGGTTTCGCGATCGTCCGGACCGTCGTCATGCGGACCGTCCGCCCGGTGCCTGGAAGTCGGCTCTTCAACCCAGCCACGGTCATCCGGAGGTCCGCGCCATCTGAAGGATGCCCCACGCTCGTCGGCATCAAACCCTTAGGACTTGGCGGCCTCGTCCCGTTCCCGGATGGGCTCGGCGGTTCGCTGACTGTCCGCCTTGATCTGCCGGGGTTCCGCCGCCGCGGGTTCCTCGGCGTCCTCCTCCTTCATGCCTTTCTTGAACGATTTAAGGCCTTTGCCGAAATCGCCCATGATCGCGGAAATCTTCCCGCGTCCGCCGAACAACAAAAGCACGACGGCAAGGACGATGATCCAGTGCCAGATGCTGAAAGTTCCCATACCCTCGTTCTCTTTGGTGGCCCAGGCGATGCTGGCGGATAATGCCAGACTCTTATATGGCCCGCAATGTCGCCCGCGTCAGGTGGGCTCGTCCATTTCACCGATATCCGGATCGTCGGGCGCAAGTGGCGGGTCGGCCGCCTCGGCCCGTTCCCCGTAGGCCTGGACCGCCGGTCGCGCGTCCAGCAGCCCGGCGGCCCGCAGATCGTCAATGCCCGGCAGATCCTGGATCCGGCTCAACCCGAAATGGTCGAGAAAGGCCTCGGTGGTCGCCCACATCACCGGACGGCCCGGTGTTTCCCGGCGGCCGCGCGGGCGGATCCACCCTTCATCGAACAGCACGTCCATGGTGCCCTTGCTGACCTGGACGCCGCGGATCTCCTCGATCTCCGCCCGCGTCACCGGCTGGTGATAAGCGATGATGGCCAGCGTCTCCACCGCGGCGCGGGAGATCCGCCGCTGCACGGTCTGTTCCCGGGCGAGCCGTGGCGCCAGATCGGGCGCCGTGCGGAAGGCCCAGGCGCGGTCGACCTGGACCACCCGGACGCCACGCCCCTGATATTGCGCGGCGAGCGCGGCCAGGATTGCCTTCACGTCGGCGCCGTCCGGGAGCCGCTCGGCCAGGCGGCGCTCGGCCACCGGCTCGGCCGAGGCGAACAGCATGGCCTCCAGCAGGCGGACATGCTCGGGATCGACGGGCGTCATCGGCCGTCCTCGCGACCCCGGCCGGGCCCGAGGCGGATGGCGCCGAACGGCTCCGACTGGCGGAGGCTGAGGTCGCCTTCGCGCGCCAGTTCCAGGCTGGCCACGAAGGTGGCGGCGAGAGTGGAACGCGCCGTCAGCTCGCCTCGGTTCAGCGCCTCCAGCGTCCCCGGCGGCAGGAAGCTGGTCAGCGTCTCCCAGTTCGGCAGGCGGCCGAGGGCGCGCCGCAAACGCGCCAGCGCCGCCTCCACCGTGCTCAGTTCGGAGGTGACGATGCGCAGCACCTTGGGCTGCCGGTTGGCCAAGTGTCGGCCATAGGCCCGCAGCAGATCCTCGAGGCTGAGGTCGACGACGGTGATCGCCTGCGTCTCGAACCGCTCCGGCGCGCCGCGGGCAAAAACGTCGACCCCCAGCCGCGGTCGCTTGAACAGGCGTTCGCCGGCCTCGCGCATCGCTTCCAGGCGTTGCA
>CAZBWP010000285.1:0-3453 GCA_964495295.1 uncultured Rhodospirillaceae bacterium
GAAGATGCCATAGCTCTTCAACCGGATCGGTATGTTCGGCGTTCCCTTGATGATGCTCGGCTCGACAAAGGGGAACAGGCAGGGTCCGAAATACTGATTGAGGGAAATCTCGCGCGCCGTCCAGAAACGACCGCGAAACAGGGGGTAGATGGACTCCACGTGGGCGCGATCGAGGCGCCCATCCGCATGCCCGATGGCGCCGGCGAGTTCGGCGCCGAGCGCCGTCTCGTAGGCCTTGGCGCGGAAGGTTGGCGTACAGGCCGAAGGCGAATACCGCGCAAAAAACGACCAAACAATCTCACGCACCGAATACCGTCCGTCTGGAAGATAGAAGAAATTGCGATAGATCTCGCCCAGTCCACCGTTCACCTTGACACAGCCATCCCGGGTGCGGGCTTGCCGGTCGGCGGCATCGACCCCGTCATCGAATAGCCCGTCCACCTTCCATCCGTCGAATCGGCAGTAGTTGCTTTCGATATGATCCGGGAAGCGTTCGGTCGGGATGGCGTTCTCGACGGACTTTTCGACGATCTCCAGGTCCAGGTTTTCCTTGGTCGCGATCTGCTCGGCGATCTCATGGTCGTTGCAGCCTGAAACCCTGTAGGTGAAGACCTTGGGGCGTGCTCCGGCATCGAGGGCCAATGCCAGCGCCAGGCGGGAATCGTATCCGCCGGAGAGCGAGATGCTCAGACGGTCGCCGAACGTTCGGGCATAGGGCGAGACGCTGGCGCGCGCCCGCTGCACGTGCCGGTCGACCAGCGCCCCCGGGGCCAGGCCAGCGGCGTCCGGTTCGAAGAGATCCAGCGGTGGCAATGGGACGAGGCGGGGCGATCCGTCGAGCCGCAGCGCGTGACCGGTCGGCAGCACCCTGATCTCGCGCAGGAAGGTCTTTTCGCCCGACGGGACGTGCGCCCAGGCATACTCGTAGCATCCCTGCGCGTCCGGGGTGGCGTCATCAAGGCTTTCAACGACACCGATAAATAATGAAGAGACGACCGTGGCGTCAGGATTCTGATAGATCTTGCCGCAATTGAGGGAATCGGTAAAACAGATGGTGCGGCCGTCCTTCCTCGCCAGGACACAAAACTGTCCAAGCGTTCCCACCAGAGACGGCTGGTCGATTTCAAGCCGGTTGAAAAACTCGATTAGAGCGTCACGTCCAAACAGCCCATCGAAAAAAAACATGCCCGACGATATGACAAAGTTCTGGTCGTCAAAAACCTGATACGTGGCGTATTCGTCGACCAGTTGATCGCGGATCAGGATGGTTTCCTGCGGCTGCTCCGTGAGGATCCGCATGGGAAGGTCTCTCGTGCCGATCCGACGCACGATGGCGCGCGCTTTTGCCGGCGCGTCCTGTCCCTTGCACAAAACGAAATGATTCATGTGGCCACCTATTGGTTCGACGTCAACGGAGGGGTCCCATCCTTTGGCTGCCTCCAACCACCAGATCTGTATCGTCGAGGACCGGATCTGAGGCTTGGGACGCAAGCGCCAGATCCGATCCGCATTCGAACCATCGGCGTCGATCGCGGCCGGCGCACGCCGCTGGCGTGAACGGTCGTCAGCGTCGCGCCCTGGCGGTTGTCGGACGCGGTCACCTCCGAGGCGAGGCCGGGATCGCCGACAGCGATCCCCGCGCCGCCGGTTATGCCGTCAAGGATTGGGAATCGCCGGGAACGGCTCGAAGCCGGCCGCGGCACGGGTCGGGTACCAGAAATTCTGGTCGAGATAACGGGTCGGCGGGCCGCCGACGAACGTGTTGTTGCGGATCGTCTTGGACTGGACGTCGCGCAGATTGAGGACCTGGGTGCCCTGAGCGCGGTCGGAAATGATGATGTTGTCTTCCAGCACGAGGCTGTTCTGGGCGTGATCCTGGCCGTGGCCGCGACCGCGCTCCAGGCCGATGCCGAACATGTCCCAGTTGACGCTCTGGGGGCCCATGTGAATGACGGATTTGCGGACGATCACGTCACCGCCATTGGGAATGTCGATGGTTCGGCTGTCCTCGCTGTCGAGGGACGCGATCACGCTCTCCTCGATGACCGTCCGCGCCGCGCGACTCTTCACCTCGTGCCCCTCGTTGCGGGCGGCGAGAACGCGGCTGCGACGGATCACCAGTTCGCCGCCCCCGACGTAGATGTTGTGGCCGAGCGCCGCGCCCGGGAAGCCGTTCCGTTCGAACAGGCTGTCCTCGATCACAACGAGGCCCGTCCGGTCGCCGCTCAACAGGCCCATCTCGTTGTTGTGGACATGAACCCGACGCAGCGTCAGGTTTTCCGCCTCCAGGCGGATGCAAGCGCCGTTGCCATCGCGAACCCTGGACTGGGAACATTCGATGTCCTCGATCACCGTGTCGCGGCCCTGCAGGACCAACGCCGCCTTGCCCCGCACCGCCGCGTCCACCAGCTTCGCGCCCCGCGCGCCGCGAACGGTTACGCCATTGGCCCGCAGCACGCCGCCCTCGGCGTGAACGCCGCCGAGGATGGTGACGACGTCGCCATCCTTTGCCGCATCGAAAGCGGCCTGGATGCTCGGATAGGAGCAGTCATCCTGAACGCACGCCGCGCCGTTCGCAGCGGCCGATGCCGCCGTGACGGTGCCCAGCACGAGGACGCAGAGCGCGAGGATGCCCAGAACGGCGGAGGCGCCCCTCCCGAGCCCCTGACCCGCACGGCCAAAGACGGCGTGGTCGGGGATCGATCCAGGCCCCTCGGGCCTGCGTCCCGCCATCGTACCACCCATCGTCGCCTCGCCTTGATGAGTCAGACAATCGAGACGCGAGTATAGGCGGCCGGGGCCGGCGTGTCATGGCCCATTCACCCCCGGGTGGCGGCCGCGCGGGCACCCGCCGCCGCGCACATTACCTCGCCGGGGTCGCGGCGTTCGCCGTCGGCACCGCGAACTGGATCGGCTGGCGCTTGCGGCCCCAGGTTCCGGGCGCGCCGTCGAACACGCCCGCGCAGGGCGTGCCGCACCACTGGCACCGTCCAGCGTCATCCAGGTGCCACGCCGTGAGGTCGTACCAATCACGGCCGATGACAACGCGACCGCAGCCGGAACACAGCGTCGAGTCGCCCTCGGCATCGTGGACGTTGCCGGTGTAGGCGTAGCGGACGCCCGCCTGCATGGCGATGCGCCGCGCCCGCGACAGCGTCGCCGGCGGCGTCGGCGGGACATCCAACATCTTCCAGTCCGGATGGAATGCCGAGAAGTGCAGCGGCACGTCCGGACCCAGATTGGCGACCACCCACGCGGCGAGGGCGGTCAGTTCCGCGTCGGAGTCGTTCTTGCCGGGGATCAGCAGCGTGGTGATCTCGAACCAGACGGATGTCTCGCGTTTCAGATAAACGAGCGTATCGAGTACCGGCGCCAACTGGGCGCTGCACAACTCCGCATAGAAGTCCTCGGTGAACGCCTTCAGGTCGACGTTGGCGGCGTCCATGTGGGCGA
>CAZBWP010000286.1:0-3453 GCA_964495295.1 uncultured Rhodospirillaceae bacterium
GCCATGACCGATGACATCTTTGGAGGCTCGACCCCGAAAGGAAACGTGGTCTAGGTTCCCACAGCGCTCTCTGCCCTGGCGACGACACTGCTGGATCCTTCCATGGTGTTGATCCCGATTAGGAAATTGTTCAATTTTTTGCGTGGAACCTGCCTGGCTTCCCTCTTTAATCAACTTACCGCAGGGCAATGCCAGGATCTTCTCCATCACGTCGCCGTCGTGCGCGACTCAAAGTAGTCAATCCCCGCTCTGCTGGAATTGACATTGGTAGTCGATTTCATGTTGTAGCCATACCCTCAGAGCTTGACGACGAGCCAGTTCGTAAGTTTTCTAGTTTTACCAGTGACCTGAAGTTAATGGTCGCGTGGTTGCTCGCCGTCGGCATCAAGACCGTGGCGATGGAGTCAACGGGGATCTACTGGGTCCCTCTATACGAAATACTTGTAGGACATGGCATTGAAGTCTTTTTGGTCAATGCTCGGCACGCCAAAAATGTGCCCGGCAGAAAGACTGATATTAATGATGCCCAGTGGTTGCAACAGCTCCATAGCTATGGTCTTGTTCGCGCAAGCTTTCAGCCTGATCCCTGTATCGCCAAGCTCAGAGCCTATTTTCGACAGAGAGATGTTCTTGTGCGTTATCGATCCTCGCACCAGCAGCACATCCAGAAAGCTCTCATGCAGATGAATCTACAGCTGCATCATGTAGTCAAAGATATCACTGGCCTGACAGCTCGCAGGATCATTGATGCCATTCTTGCTGGAGAACGAAATCCCCAGAAGCTGGCTACATTGCGCGATCGACGCTGCAAAGAGACTGTGGAGACAATCGCTGCCGCTCTTGAGGGAAACTATCAAGAAGAACATCTCTTTGAGCTCAAAGTCGCCGTCGAAATGTTTGATGTTTATTCGGCAAAGATTAAGGAATGTGAGTTGGCTGGCCAGTCAGTACTCCAAGAGCTAGCTGGGGATGGCTATGCAGAACCCGAGGGGCAAGCGACCGACTCACGAATCAGGGCAAACGGTTTCTCGTTTAATCCGCAAGCCCTGATCACATCAGTAGCAGGCCACGATCTATTGAGCCTACCTGGTCTCGGCCCTGCAACGGTGATTACTTTGATCAGTGAGTGTGGGCTCGACATGACTCGCTGGCCAAGCGCCAAACATTTTGTCTCCTGGCTTGGATTAAGCCCACAAAACAAGATCTCTGGAGGGCGTGTGCTTTCCTCACGGACAAGACAGGGAACAACCAGGGCTGGCAGCGCCTTTTGGATGGCAGCAGTTCCACTCAGCAGAACCAGCACATCTTTGGGTGCATTTCAGCGGCGATTATCAGCACGAGTTGGCAAAAGCAAGGCATTGATTGCAACGGCGCGAAAGCTGGCCATTCTTTATTACAAGACCATCAGATACGGTATGGAATTCCAAGAGCTGGGAGACTTGGCCTACCAAAAGGCATCACGGGACCGACAAATCCATGGGCTGGAGCGACGTGCAAGAGCGCTTGGTTACCAACTGGTCGCAACCGGCTGACAGGCCGAGATCACTGATGGCCGTGGGTGTTTCTTAGGAAGTTGTCTGCTCGGGGTGCTGAGCTGTGCACCGGCACGCAGCCTACTGCGAGTTGACGTTCATGGACCGCGTGACCCAGGCATTGTTGTCATCAGTTGATCTTCCGTTTAGAGGTTCAGGCGTCGGCCCCTGATCGTGGCTGTCCAATCGCGCCCTCGGAGGGGCGCCATCGGACAGCCACTGGGGCCTGGGTTGGTGATGTTCAGGCCGCTGCAGGTTGCGTGGGCCGGGGATGGTTGATTCGTACAACTTCGGGTTGTTTCCAGCTTCGTGGTGGCCGGCTCCAGCGTTGAGGATGTCTGCGTCGAGCCTCCTCGTAGGTCTGCTGCCGGATGGCACAGATCGCCTCAGCTTGGCCGTAGTGGCGCTGATTGGGCGTCACATATTTGATGCCACTGTGGCGGTGCTCGCAGTTGTACCAATCAACAAAGCCATCCACCCAGGCCTTCACCGAGAGCAAATCCCGGAAGCGCCGCAGCGGATAACTTTGATGGTATTTCATGGTACGGAACCATGATTCAGCGTAGGCGTTGTCGTTGCTCACACGTGGCCTGGAGAACGAGAGCGACACACCCAGCTCTGCCATCTTTGCAGCCAATGTGAATGAGCGCATCGGTGCCCCATTGTCGGAGTGCAAGATCGCAGCACTCTCCTTGCTGATCCTTTCATCGCGGCAAACACGATCAAAGAATGCGCTGGCCAGCTCGCTGCATTCATGCTCATGCACCTCTGCGCCGAGGATACGCCGGCTCCATACATCCATCACCATGTAGAGGTAGAAGAACTGTCCCTTCACAGGGCCGGGCAGGAGGGTGATATCCCAGGCCAGCACTTGATGGATGCCTGTTGCCTCTAGCACCGGCACCTCCCTGGGCTCTCGCGGCAAGCGAGTTCTGCCGCGGTGGTTCAGCAGACCCTCCTGCCGCATGATGCGGTAAATCGTGGATTCAGATCCCACATAGATTCGCTCCTCGGCAAGGATGGCCACGATCTGAGCAGGAGTAAGATCGGCAAATCGCGGATCGTTGACGATCTCAATCACGTGCTGCCGTTCCTCTGCGCTGAAACGGTGCGCCACTACCCGCGGAGAACCCTTTCGGCGATCCTGGCTGAATCCGTGTGTCTGGAACGCAATGCCCCAGCGCCGGAGGGTGCGGGAGCAGATACCGATCAGTCCAGCGATTGCCTTAGCAGAAGCTCCTTCTTTGAGACCTTCTCGGAATAATTCAATAAGCTGGCTTCTATCCTCGGGCGGGATCATTGTTCCTCGTCCCGTGGCCACAACTGATCGAGCTTTTTTGACAGCATCAGCAATGTTGCCGCCTCCGATAATGCCTTCTCCTTCTTCTCCAATTCGCGCTGTAAGCGGCGATTCTGGCGAATCAGCTCCTGATTCTTTCGTTGAAGTTCCCGCTGATCAGCCATGCTCGGAGCGCTGGGGCCATTGGCATCCTCGGCGGCCTGTCGCCAGCGGGCAAGCTGTTTGGGGTAGAGGCCCCGCTCACGGCAGAAGGCACCGAGATCAGGGCCACTCAGGCCGGCAGCCTGGATCACAGCGGCCAGCTTGTCGAGAGCGCTCCACTGCTCCGGCGGCTTGGTGGTGGCCGGCACGAGCTGACCCTGCTTCTGCCACTGGCCGCGCCAGTTGTAGAGGGTCTGGGTCGTGATCCCGGTGGAGCGGGCGATCTCGGCCACGCTCTCACGGTTGGGCGGGCTCATGCGCTGGCGGACTTGGTCGCGCACAGCGGCGTCATAGGTCGGTTGCATGGTCGTCGGTTTGGCCCCCTGGTGGATGGGTCAGACCGAGCGGACTTCTTTCCTGACGCAGGGGGATGGGGTATCCGGATGACGACAGTAGGCATGTCTTGTGATTTCGCCTTTC
>CAZBWP010000287.1:0-3379 GCA_964495295.1 uncultured Rhodospirillaceae bacterium
ACCTTGTCGAGGCCGCGCAGCACCGCCGAGTCATAGGGAATGAAATCGGCCGCGCCGGCGGACGAAGCGCTCAGGCCGACGCCGAGGCCGACACCGGCGACGATGCCGAGGGCGGCCGCCGTCCGGCGGGGTTGACGGAACACGGAAAAGTTCATCAAAGGATCGTCAGTCGTTTTTTGTTGCCGCGAATCGCAACCGAACATAGTCGACGATCCAGCCGCCGTCATCCATCCGCAGTCGCGGCGCCAGGTCCGCCTCGATGTCGGCGATCAGGGCCGGCCGCTCGGCCGCCGGCAGCAGCGCGAGGAACGCCTCGGCGAACGTCTCGAGCCAACCGTCGATCGCCCCCGGCAACGGCGTCGGCCGCGGGAACACCTTGATGTGTCGAACCTGGAAGCCGTGCCGTTCGAGCACCGCGCGAAATCCTTCGGCGGTCGGAAACGTCCACGGATCGGCCGAGCGGGCATCCAGACCGCGGCGGGCCAGCGCCCTGCCGATCGCCGCGCGCACCGCCGCCACGTTGCCGGCGGCGCCCAGTTCGCCGACGAACCGGCCGGACCGCTTGAGGCAGCCGGCGACCCCGTGGACGACCGCGTCCAGGTCGCGGATCCAGTGCAGGGCGGCATTCGAGAAAACCGCGTCGAACGGCGCGTCGAACCGGAGCGCGCGGGCGTCCATGACGTGCGCGTCCAGCCCGCGCGCGCGGGCGGCGGCGATCTGCGCTGCGCTCGCGTCGATGCCGACCACGTGGACGCCCGCGTCGACCAGGGCCGCCGTCAACACGCCATCGCCGCATCCCAGGTCGAGAATCCGCTCACCGGGTTGCGGCGCCAGCAGCGCCACCACCGGCCGGCCGAGTTCGGGAACGAAGCCGGCGTTCCGGGCGTAGCGGTCGGGGTCCCAGCGCTGCCCGGTCGAGAGAGCCGTCATTCGCTCGGCTTCGTCGGCGACGTGGCGAGAAAAATGATCTCCCCCACCTGGTCCTCCAGGGACCGGTACTCGCGGGTTTCGGCGATCTCGCCGCCGGCGGCAAGGCGATCGGTGGCATCCCCGGGTTCCAGGCGGACGAACTTGCCGCCGAGCAGCCCGATGCTGTCGATCGACGCGACGGTGTTCGTGGGCAGCGAGACCCGCGGGTCGATGGTCATGACGACCACGGCGTCGAACGTCGTTTCGTCGAGCCGCACTTCGCTGACCGTGCCCACCTTGATGCCGCTGACCTGGACGTCGCTGCCGCGCGTCAGGCCGCCGATCTTGTAGAATTTCGCCGTCAGCGGATAGCCCGGCGCCGCGCGAATCTCCGCGGTGACGTAGGCGAAATAGACGAACACGCCCGCCACCAGCAGGACCACGGCGCCCATCACGGTCTCGATGAGGTTGCGTTGCATCAGGGACCTACTCCTCGGTCACGGACGGCGCCGTCCCCCGCGCGGCGTGGCCTTCGGCGATGATCAGGTCGAACAGCTTGCTGACGATGATGGCATCCTGCGTGTAGCGCAGGCGACCGCCGTCCTGCAGCACGTCGTCGGCGCCACCGGGATCGAGCGTCACGAATTTCGAGCCGAACAGCCCGTCGGTGTGGATTGCCGCCGACGTGTCGGCGGGCAGCGCGACCGGGTGCGTCAGGCTGAAGGTCGCCGCCACCCGATAGTTTTCGGTCAGGCTGAGATCGGCGACCGTCCCCACCTTCACGCCACTCACATAGACCGGATCACCCAAAACCAGGCCATCGATTCGACTGAACTCCGCCAGCAGCCGCAAGGCTGTCGAGTTCTCCGGCGCGGCTCCGGGATCGGCGCGGTAGAACGATGTGAGCACGGCCACCAAAACCAGAAATGCGAGCAGCCCGATCCCGATCTCGCGCATCTCGCGGTTTCTCAGGAGGTGCGGCATCATTGCGGCAACCGACACTGCACGGGAGGACCCGGCACCGCGCTTGCAGACGTCATTCCGTCAGGCGTCATTCCGTCAGGCGTCATTCCGGTTGCCAGGGCTCGTAATCGCTGGCGGTCCGCGCTCGGGCGCCGCCGGCCAGGTCGTGGCCCTTCGGGCGATAGGCCTCCGGCGTCCCGGTCATGTTCGGCTGGTGCGGCTTCTGCCAGGGACGCTTGCGGGCCTCGGGCAGCGGCGCGTCGCTCATGTGGTGTAGCCAGGCATGCCATTCGGCGGGCACCTTGCTGGCCTCGGGATCGCCCTTGTAGACGACCCAGCGGCGCTCGCGCCCGTACCGCGCCTTGCGCGTGTTCCGGTAATACTTGTTGCCGAATCCGTCGGTGCCGACGTAAGCGCCGTACAGTCGCGTGAAAATCAACGTGCCGATGCTCATCAAAAAACCGCCTTCGCTGACCCTCAGCCGGGGCCGGACTCAAGCCCGCCGGCAGGCCGGCCGCACGATCAAGATCCCAAGCCCGCCGGCAGGCGGGCCGCACTATGTCACCGCCGGAGCGTGTCGTCCAGAGCACGGCGCGCGTGTGTCGCGGAGAGCACGGCGCGCGCCGGTGTCGCGCCGGGCCCTGCCGCGGTTCGCCCGATTCGCCGTGACACCGATGCCAACCCGCCGGTGCGGTGGTTTCCCAGGACCGTCGGCGAACTGCCTGAAACGAAAGCCTGCCAGCGGATCGGGCCGGTGCCGCCCACCTTCGGATGGGACCGCGCCGCGGCTTCGCGGGTGGCTGCGGCGGGCCGGCGAAGGGCTTGTTCTCCAATCCATATCTTCGACTGCACGCCACCCGGTGTGTTGCCAATCGCCGCAGCGTCAAAATCTTGTTGCCCTCCTGGGAGTCGCTAGATATCGTGTGCTTCGTTGTCCGGGGCACGCCATCTAGTGGTTTTCATGGAGTGGGCCGGCGACGTGGGGGATGCGGAGGCCACGGCCGCTGCGGCGGTCGGAACGAGCCGGAACGGCCTTTCGCGCAGTCATCGACAACCAAAGACGAGGCCGAGCATCATGCGCATTGAGCGGAAATTCACGGATCCGAATACCTCGCCCTACGACCGCTTCGACTGGCGGAGGACGTCGAGCGAGATCCGCAATCCCGACGGATCGGTGGTGTTCCGCCAGGACGACATCGAGGTCCCGGCCGCATGGTCGCAGGTGGCCTGTGACGTGCTGGCCCAGAAGTACTTCCGCAAGGCCGGCGTGCCCGCCGCGACGAAGCCCGTCGCCGAGGCCGGCGTGCCCGCATGGCTGGCGCGCCGCGTGCCCGACGCGGCGGCGCTGGCCGCCCTCCCCGAAGAGGCGCGCTTCGGCAGCGAGACCAGCGCCAAGCAGGTGTTCGACCGGCTCGCCGGGACGTGGACCTGGTGGGGCTGGACAGGCGGCTATTTCGACGGCGAGGCGGACGCGCGGGCCTTCTATGACGAGATGCGGGCGATGCTC
>CAZBWP010000288.1:0-3344 GCA_964495295.1 uncultured Rhodospirillaceae bacterium
CCGGCAAGGCTGGGGTGGCCGAACTCGGTCGCCGCCTCGGCATGGCGCCCGGCCAGGAACAGCCCGATCCCCTGCATCATCCGGAAGGGCGGCTCGTTGGCCACGGCCGGGCGATCCTGGGCGGTCACCCGCAGCACGCCCAGCCCTTCGACGCCGAAGCCGCGACTGAGATAGAAGCGCGCGAGGTCCAGGCGGGCCTGCTCGCGTGCCGCCGGTTCGGCGACCACGGCTGCCCGCAACAGGCGCTGCCGTTCCTCGGTGAAGGCGACATCGTCGGGCTCGCGCCAGTGCTCCGGTTGCAGCGCGCGGCTCAGGCTTTCGCTCGCGCCGAGTTCCTGCCGGGACCTTGCGGCGGCCGACACATGGGAGACATGCAGGTCGCCGGCGGCGGTGATCTCGACGCCCCGCTCCAGCGTCCGCACCACCAGATCGGCGGTGCGCGGCACGATCGCCACGCCCTGCGCCGAGGCAAGCAGGCGGAACTGGGGGTAGTCGTAGGTCCGCTCGACGCCGCGACGCAGCGGCAGCAGCGGGACGACGGCAATCTCGTCACCGACCTCCGGATCGGTCAGGGTGATGAGGCGGCCCGGCCCCGCATCGGTCAGCACGACCGACGGGCCGACCGGAGAATCCAGGCGCACCTCGGGCACCAGCGGGGCATCGGCCGGCTGCGGGGCGGCCACGAGGTCCACCAGCCACGCCAAGCCATCGCGACGGACATGGGGATGGACGTCCGGCGCCAGATGCAGGCGCAGCGCCGTCGCCTGGGCGGCCGGCACCGCCTCGACCGCCCGGATCACCCCGTCGACGGGAAGCGACGCGGGGTCAAACGGGGCCGGCGCGTCGAAGACGATCCACAGCCGGTCGCCGCGCCGGAACACGGCCGCCGCGACCGGTTCCGACCAGGTGAAGCGAAGCACCCGCGGGGCGACCGGGGCGGCCGTCGTGTCCCCGTCAGACGCCGCTTCGGCAGGTTGCGGCACCGTTGCCACCGCTGCCGCCGTCTCGGTCGGCGAGCTCTCGGGGGCGGCGGCTGCCGGCTCTGGTGCCGGCTCTGGTGGCGGCGCGGCAGCGGCGGCCGGCGGCGGCGGAGGGGCGGCCACGGCGTCGCCAGGCGGCGCCGACGCGACGGGACGTTCCGGGGCGTTGCGTTCTGGGGCGTTGCGTTCTGGGGCGGGGCGTTCTGCAGCGGGAAGGCTCTGGGCGGCGGCGGCCGGCGGGTTCGCCGGGTCGGCGGGCGACGATCCGGCGGCGAACACGTCGACGACAACGCGCGTGCCGACGCGCAGGTCGCGCACCCGGGCGTCACGCGGCACGGTGAGCGTCACGGCGCTTCCGGCATCGACAGCCGCTGCCTCGACACCGGGGATCCGGCGGGCCGGTGCGCGGCCGACCCGCGGCAGGCGGAACCGCGCGGCGGCATCGAAGGTGACGGTGACGCGATCCGCCGTGCGGTCGATCCGGTAGCCGACCTGGTGCGGCCAGTCGAAGACCATGCGGCTGAACTCGCCGTGTTCGCCGGTGCGCACGGCGATCAGCGGAGCCGCTGCCCCTTCGGCCGCTGCCGGTTCGCCCGCTGCCCCTTCGGCCACGGGTGGGGTGGTGGCGGGTGCCGGTTCGGCGGCGTCCGGGGATGGTGCCGCCGGGATCTTCGCCGCTTCCTCCGTCGCCGCCGTCGTTGCGGTGGCCGGGAGCAGGTCGATGACGGCGGAGTGCTTGTGGTGGAACGTGCGGACGGTGAGCGGTCGCACCAGTGGAAAACCGACCGACCGGCCATCCGGTGCCGGTTCGGCGGCGCCGATCCATGGCTGCAGCAATCGCTCGGCGCGCCGATAGTCCGCCACGAACGGCGCGTCGAAGCGGACGATCAGCCGGTCGTCCTCGACGACGGCGGCAAACGGCCTGGGCCGGTCCCAGTCGAACACCAGCCGGCCGAAACCGTCGTGCTGGCCGGCCCGAACCCGCACCGTTGCCGGCGCCTCGGTGGCATCCGATCGCGGCGGCACACCGGTGAGCGCGAGGGCTACCCCCAGCAGCAACAGCAGCCCGTGCAGCATGGCGCGGGCGGTCATCGCCGGCCCTCCGCTGCGAGCAGCGCGATCTCGATCCGGGGGCCGTCGGCGTCCGCGAAGACCCGGCCCTGGGCGGCGACGGGACGGCCGTAGCCGCCACGCCGCAGGGCCGCGGTGGCGGCCTCGGCGTGGGCGATGGCGTCCGACCAGGCTTCGGCGGCCGTCGCCGCCCGCGGATCGATGGTCCGCGCGATCATGATCACCGGATTGCCGATGTTGCGCAGCACACCGCCGAGGGCCGCCAGCATCGCCGGGTCGGCGATCAAGGCGTCGCGGGGTCCGGGATCGGCGCGACTGCCGGGCAGGGCCACCACCAGGGCGTCCGGCGCACGGATCAGGCTGGCGTCGGCGAGCGCCGGTTCGGTCGACAGGGTCTCGGCCAGCACCGCCGCCAGGTAGTCCAGGTCGCTGGCGGGCTCGTCGATTTCGCGGTCGACCGTCCGGTCCGCGGTCGGCACGCGATCGGCCTCCGCGCGCGGATCGAGGCTGCGGGTCAGCGAGTCGACGGTCGACTGCCACAGCTCGTCCCGCACCTCCGTCATCGCGAAGATCAGGATGAAGAACGCCAGCAGCAGCGAGACGAGATCGGTGAAGGTGACGAGCCACATCCGCCGTCCCAACAGGGAGGGGGCTGCCGGAAACTGCGGCGGCAGGTCAAGGGGCGGAAAAGCGGCGTCGTCCGCTCCTGCCGCAGCGACCGCCGGAGCGGCGGCCGGAGCGGCGGCGGCAGCACGATCGAGGGCTGGGTCATCGCGCCCGCTCACCGGGGGACCTCCCTCGGTGCGTTCGGTCGGGGAAGGCGGTCCTGATCGATGACGAACTCCAGGCGAACCCGGTCCCGCGTTCCCGGCGCGATGGCCACACTCAGCGCCTCCGGCGCGATGGCCACACTCAGCGCCTCCGGCGCGACGCCGCGGCGGGTGAACGCGGCCCCCAGGGCGCCCGCGCGCTGGCGCACCAGCGTCGACGCGCCAGCGCCCGTCCCGTCCAACGACAGCCGGACGTCGATGGCGACATCGACGCCGGCGGGACGGTCGCCGACGACGATGACCACGTCGTCGAGCAGCGCCAGCATGGTCGGCAACACGGCCGCCGCGGCGTCTTGAAACACCGCGCTCGCGGGAATGGAGACGACCAGCCGCCGGCCGCCCTGGCGGGACTGGATGACGGCGACATCGAGCTCGGTGGCAAACAACTGGTGCAACCGATGAGACAGGGGGAGGCCGGACAGCGCGTCGCCCGTCACCGTCGCCGGCAGGCGCCGATCGGCGC
>CAZBWP010000289.1:0-3331 GCA_964495295.1 uncultured Rhodospirillaceae bacterium
TCGGCCCATGCAACGTAGCGAAGCCCGCAAGCGGCAGGTCACCGCGGTCATGCTGTTCGGCCTCGCCGCCGGCATGGTCGGGCTCGCCTTCGCCTCCGTCCCCCTCTATCGCCTGTTCTGCCAAGTCACCGGCTACGGCGGCACGCCGCGGACGGAAAACGTCGCCAGCCCCGCCGGCATCTTGGACGAGACGATCCGCGTCCGCTTCGATGCCAACGTCAACAACCGGCTGAAGTGGGGCTTCCAGCCGATGCAGCGCGAGGTCCAGGCGCGGCTCGGCGAGGAAATGCTGGTGCACTACACGGCGGTCAATCGGTCGGACCGGCCCGTCACCGGCACCGCCACGTTCAACGTGACGCCGCACAAGGCGGCCCAGTATTTCGCCAAGATCGACTGCTTCTGCTTCACCGAACAGACACTGCAGCCGGGCGAAAGCGTGGTGATGCCGGTGCTGTTCTACATCGATCCGGCGCTGGCCGACGACATCAACGCCGAGGACGTGAAGCTGATCACGCTTTCGTATACCTTCTACCGCGTCGAAGGGGATGGCGCGGACGGCGCGGCGACGCCGGTGGCCGAGGCGGCCCCCGACCCGCGTGTCGACGGCTGATACGGCACGACGACACGCAGAACAGCGCGGGAGCGCTGTGGCGGTTTTGACCAGCGCGGGAGCGCTGTGGCGGTTTTGACCAGCGCGGGAGCGCTGTGGCGGTTTTGACCAGCGCGGGAGCGCTGCGACGGGGGAAAACGATGGCGAGCGAAACCAAGACCCATCCCTTCCACATGGTGGATCCGAGCCCGTGGCCGTTCATCGGCACCGCGTCGGCGCTCGGCATCGCCATCGGTGGCATCATCTACATGCACTACGGCTTCCCGTGGCTGATGCTGCTGGGCTTCGCCGGGTTGTTCTACACGTTCTACGCGTGGTGGCGTGACGTCGTCCGCGAGTCGCTCGGCGGTTTCCACACGGTCATCGTGCAGCACGGCCTGCGCGTCGGCATGCTGCTGTTCATCGCCTCCGAGGTGATGTTCTTCTTCGCCTTCTTCTGGGCGTTCTTCCACGCGACGGTGCCGGCGATCAGCGCCGCCGCCCACGAGCAGTGGCCGCCGGAGGGGATCACCCCGTTCAACCCCTGGGGGCTGCCGTTCCTCAACACGCTGATCCTGCTCACGTCGGGGGCGACGATCACCGCCGCGCACCACGCGGTGCGCGAAAACGACCGGCAGAGGCTGGTGTTCTGGACCGGCATGACGGTGGTGCTCGGCATCATCTTCCTGGGTTGCCAGGCGCTCGAGTACAGCCACGCGGCGTTCGGCTTCACCGATGGCATCTATCCGTCGACGTTCTTCCTGGCCACCGGCTTCCACGGCTTCCACGTCTTCGTCGGCACGGCCTTCCTGGCGGTCTGCTACTTCCGCGCCCGCCGCGGCCACTTCACGCCGGAGAAGCACGTCGGCTTCGAGGCGGCCGCCTGGTACTGGCATTTCGTCGACGTCGTCTGGCTGTTCCTCTTCGTCACCATCTACTGGTGGGGCACCGCGGGCTACACCGGGTCGTTCCACTGAGCGGCAACATCCGACCAACACGGGCGTCGACGGCGATGCCGACCGGCGACGCGCCGTCGCCGGCGCGGTCCTTGTGGAACGGCGTGCGCGGGCGCTGTCCGCGCTGCGGCCGGGGCGCGCTGTTCCAGGGGTTGCTGACGGTCACCGAGCGCTGTTCGGTCTGCGGGCTGACGTTCGGCGGCCATGACGCCGGCGATGGACCGGCGGTCGCGGCGATCTTCATCCTGGGTTTCGCGATCGTCGGCTTGGCCATGGCTCTCGAATACCTGGTCGTGCCGCCGCTGTGGCTGCATGCCGTGATCTGGATCCCGGTGACGGTGCTGGGCGCGGTGCTTCTGCTGAGGCCTTTGAAGGGCTTGACGATCGCGACGCAGTTCCGGGTGCGCGCCGTCGACGAGCCGGAACGGCCGGGCGGCACCTGACCGCCCCGGCCTCGTCCCGCAGGCCTGGAGGTTGCGAAAGGGAGGACATCCAGCATGATGACGTCTGCGAGCGGCACGGGCGGCAGTACGGGCGGCGGCACAAGTGGCGGCGCGGCGGCGCGCTACCGGCTGCCCGTCACCATCCGCACCGTCGAGGTCGACCGGTCGGGACAGTGGCTCGCCGCCGGCTGGCGGGATTTCCTCAAGACGCCGACGATCAGTCTGCTCTACGGCGGCGCCTTCACCGTCGTCAGCTTCCTGTTGACCATCGGCCTGCTCTTCGCCGGCCTGGGATCGCTGATTCTGCCACTCGCCGGCGGCTTCGTGATTGTCGCGCCGATCCTCGTCGTCGGTCTCTACGACGTCAGCCGCCGCCTCGAGCAGGGCCGGCCCCTCACCCTGAACTACGTGCTGATCGCCTTTCGCGAGAACATCGGCCAACTCTCGGCCATGGGCGTCGTGCTGCTGATCCTGTGGTTCGTCTGGGTGGAGATCGCCATCTTCCTGTTCGTGATCACCTTCCACCAGGCGCCGCCGCCCCTGCATTCGTTCTTCCAGGACGTCATCTTCTCCGGCGACGGTGCCATCCTGCTGATCATCGGCACGCTCGTGGGCGCCGGCTTCGCCCTGACCATCTTCACGATCACGGCGGTGTCGATCCCGCTGATCTTCGATCGGCCGATCGATGTGGTGACCGCCATCTCCATCAGCGTGCTGACGGTGCGGGCGAACTGGCGGTTGATGTTCGGCTGGGCCGCGCTGATCGCCCTGGTCAGCCTCGCCGGCCTTGCGTCCTTCTTCATCGGCCTGGCGGTGGCGATGCCGGTGCTGGCCTACGGCACCTGGCACGCCTATCGCGACCTGATCGGCAGCGAGGACGTCGAGGCGGCAGCGGCCACGCCCGAGGCGCCAGCCAGCCTCTGACCACGGCCCCTGATCACGGCCCCTGACCGTCGATCGAGGCCGCCCCGAAGGCTCAATCCCAGTAGGGCGCCGCGCCGCAGAAGGCGTTCCACAGGGCGATCGAATTCGCCTCCGACGAGGCCACGGGCGGCTGCGCGGCGATCACCAGGCCGGCCGCGAGCGCCAGGGTGAGCCCCTTCGTCTTACTGGCGCCCTCCGCCAGCGACAGCATCAGGCCGCGGGCGACGACGCGATCGTTGGCGGCGCCGAGATCGTCCTGCAGGTCCTTCAACACCCCGAGGTAGGCCCGCAGCATCTGCTCCGGGTAGAGCGGTGCGAAGAACTCGGCGGCATAGCGCACCTTCTTGATCTCGATGCGCAGGCGATGCCGTTCCGTCGGCGCCATCGTCGCGAAATCGGCGCCCATGGCCAGGAGCGCA
>CAZBWP010000290.1:0-3330 GCA_964495295.1 uncultured Rhodospirillaceae bacterium
GCCGCCGCCCGCGAGGCCGAAGGGGGGTATCCGGCGGTGGCCCGAGAGGATCGCGACGGTCATGGCCTCGCGGAACAGGATGCGCCGCACGACGCCGTCGCCGCCTCGGTGCCGACCGGCGCCGCCGCTGCCGCGACGCACGCCGAAGGACTGCACCAGCACCGGCAGCCGCCACTCCAAAACCTCGGGATCGGTGAGTCGCGAGTTGGTCATGTGGGAATGCACGGCATCGGTGCCGTCGAAGGTCGGACCGGCGCCACTGCCACCGCAGATCGTCTCGTAGTACTGGTGCCGCGCGTTGCCGAAGGTGAGGTTGTTCATGGTGCCCTGCGATGCCGCGAGCACGCCGAGGGCGCCGTACAACGCGTCGACGATGACCTGGGACGTCTCGACGTTGCCCGCGACCACGGCCGCGGGCGGCCGCGGATGCAGCATGCAGCCTTCCGGGATGATGATGTCGAGCGGTTTCAGGCAGCCTTCGTTCAGCGGAATGTCGTCGTCGACCAGCGTGCGGAAGACATAGAGAACCGCGGCACGGCAGACTGCGGTTGGCGCGTTGAAGTTGGTGTCCCGCTCGGCCGACGTGCCGGTGAAGTCGACGGTGGCGCGGCGGCGTTCGCGGTCGATCTCGATGCTGGCGGCAACCACCGCGCCGTCATCCATTTCATAGGTGAAGCGCCCCGGCGTGAGCAGGTCCAGGACGCGCCGCACCGATTCCTCGGCGTTGTCCTGGACGTGACGCATGTAGGCCCACACCACGTCGAGACCGAAGTGCGCGACCATGCGCCGCAACTCCTGCACGCCCTTCTCGTTGGCGGCGATCTGGGCGCGCAGGTCGGCCAGGTTCTGGTCGGGATTGCGAGCCGGGAAGGGCCCCCGCGTCAGCAACGATCGGATCTCGGCCTCGCGGAACCGGCCGCCATCGACCAGAACCTCGTTGTCGATCAGCACGCCTTCCTCGTCGACCGTCCGACTGTCCGGTGGCATCGATCCCGGGGTGATGCCGCCAACGTCGGCGTGATGACCGCGCGCGCCGACGTAGAACAGGATGGTCCGGAGGTCGTCGCCGAAGACCGGCGTGATCACCGTGATGTCGGGCAGGTGGGTGCCGCCGTTGTAGGGCGCATTCAGCACATAGACGTCGCCCGCCTTCATGGTGGCGCGGCGTTCGCGAATCACCGTACGGATGCTCTCGCTCATCGATCCGAGATGCACGGGCATGTGCGGAGCGTTGGCGACCAGGTTGCCGTCGGGATCGAAAACCGCGCAGGAGAAATCCAGCCGCTCCTTGATGTTGACCGAGTGGGCCGTGTTCGCCAGCACGGCCCCCATCTGCTCGGCGACCGACATGAACAGATTGTTGAACACCTCCAGCATCACCGGGTCAGCGGTTGTGCCGACGGACACCCGCTGCGGGCGGTCGACGACGCGCGACAGGATCAGGTGGCCGCGGCGCGTCAACTCCGCGCGCCAGCCCGGCTCGACCACCGTCGTTGCCGTCGCCTCGACGATCACCGCCGGCCCGTCGACCGTGTCTCCCGGGCACAGGGCATCGCGATTGAAGACGGGAGTCGGGCGGCGGTGGCCGTCGAACCAGGCGTCGACGACGTCGATCGGCGCGCATCCTTCGGTGCCGCGGGGCCGTTCCATGTCCGGATCATCGGTGGTCTCGGTGGCGCCCACCGCTTCCACGGACACCGCCTCGACGACCAGCGGACGGTCGGGCATGACGAAGCCGAAGCGTGCCCGGTGCGCTTCGGTAAACGCGGCGGCCATCGCGCTCGCCTCGGCGAACGGCACCATCATCGCCGTGTCGGTGCCCTGGTAGCGGAGGTGGACGCGGCGGTGGACGGTGATGCGGTCGGCGTGAATCCCCTGACCGCCGACCTCGGCACGGACCTCGGCGGCGAGCCCGTCCAATCGTCCGGTTGCCGCGGCCATGGCATCGGCGTCGAGCCTCGTCTCCATCGCGTGCTCGCGCAGCGCCCGAACGTCCGCGAGGCCCATGCCGAAGGCCGACAGGACGCCCGCATACGGGTGGATCAGCACCTTGGTCATGCCGAGGGCATCGGCGACGAGGCAGGCGTGCTGACCGCCGGCACCGCCGAAGCAGTTGAGCGCGTATCGCGTCACATCGTGGCCGCGCTGCACCGAGATCTTCTTGATGGCATTGGCCATGTTGGCGACGGCGATGCTGAGAAACCCCTCGGCGACCGCCTCGGCGGACATCCGGCGGCCCGTTTCGGCGGCGATCGAGTCTGCCAAGTCGGCGAAACGCCGGACCACCACATCGGCATCCAACGGCTGGTCGGCCGCCGGTCCGAAGACCTTGGGGAAGTGGCGCGGCTGGATGCGGCCGAGCATGACGTTGCAATCGGTGACGGCGAGGGGGCCACCCCGCCGATAGCAGGCCGGGCCCGGATTGGCGCCGGCGGACCCGGGCCCGACGCGAAAGCGCGCGCCGTCGAAGCGGAGGATCGAGCCGCCGCCGGCGGCGACGGTATGGATTGCCATCATCGGGGCACGCATGCGGACGCCGGCGACGACGCTCTCGAACGTGCGCTCCAGCGTGCCGTCATAGTGTGACACGTCGGTGGAGGTGCCGCCCATGTCGAAGCCGATCACCTGGCGGAAGCCGGCCATCTCGGCGGTCCGGACCATGCCGACGACGCCGCCCGCCGGGCCTGAGAGGATGCTGTCCTTGCCCTGAAACAGGCCGGCTTCGGTGAGGCCGCCGTTGGACTGCATGAACATCAAGCGCACGTCGCCGAGCGTCGCGGCGACGTGGTCGACATAGCGGCGCAGGATCGGCGACAGATAGGCATCGACCATGGTGGTGTCGCCGCGGGAGACGAGCTTCATCAGCGGACTGACGGCGGACGACACCGAAACCTGGGTGAAACCGATGGCACGCGCGATCTCGGCGACCCGTCGCTCGTGCGCCGGAAAGCGGTAGCCGTGCAGCAGGACGATGGCGACGGAACGGATTCCGTCGGCGAATGCCGCCGCCAGGGCGCCGCGGGCGGAGGCATCGTCGAGGGGCGTGAGCACGGCGCCCTGGGCATCCATCCGCTCGTCGATCTCGACGACGCGCTCATACAGCATCTCGGGCAGGACGATTTGGCGGTCGAACAGGTGTGGCCGGTTCTGATAGCCGATGCGGAGTGCGTCGGCGAAACCACGGGTGATCGCCAGCACGGTGCGATCGCCGGTGCGTTCGAGCAGCGCGTTGGTGGCGACCGTCGTACCCATCTTGACGGCGGCAATGGCTTCAGCCGGAATGGCGGCGTCCGGGGCGAGGCCGAGCACGTCGCGGATGCCCTGCATCGC
>CAZBWP010000291.1:0-3253 GCA_964495295.1 uncultured Rhodospirillaceae bacterium
GAGGTCGCGGCAGGTTTTCCGAGCGAGCTGCTCGTTGAAGTGCACGATTCGCCTCGCGTGTCCTGAGTCGGAAGTTCGCCTGCATTCGATCGCGTCTGTGGGTCGCTCGCGAGGCGCGCGACCGAGGCACAGCCGGCGCTACGGCGAGGGAGCGCAACGCAGCGAGCGGCGCAGAGATCGGTGCCCCCCGGCGATGGGAGAGATTTTCCGCAGCCTGCTAGCGTACGTTTCCCCGAAGGCGGTCACTCGCGCAACCGGCCCGGCGTGTCCGGAACGCGGTCCGCCGAACGGATACCCCGAACGTTGTCGGGAGGGAACATGAAAGCCGAGGCGAGCCGTCTTCTCAGGAGAGCCGTGGACCAGGGCGCGGTGCCCGGCGTAGTCGCGTGTACGACGGACCGCTCGGGCAGCACGTACGAGGCGGCGTTCGGTAAACGCGTACTCGGCGAGTCGGCCGACATGGCGCCGGATACCGTCGTCTGGCTGGCGTCGATGACCAAGGCGCTGACCAGCGTGGCGGCAATGCAGCTGGTCGAGCGTGGGACGATCAGCCTCGACGCTCCGGCGAAGTCGGTGCTGTCCCACCTGGGGGGAGTCGGCGTGCTCGAAGGCTTCGACGAGGACGGGACTCCGAAGGTGCGTCCCGCACGCCGGGACATGACGCTCGAGCATCTACTCACGCATACGGCGGGCTTCTCCTACGAGCTCTGGAACGCGGACATCGCCAGGTACCAAAAGGTTGTGGGACTGCCCCCCATCAACAGCTGCGAAGACAAGGCGCTCACCACACCATTGCTCTTCGATCCGGGCGATCGCTGGGAATACGGGATCAGCATCGACTGGGTCGGGAAGCTCGTCGAAGCCGCGAGCGGCCGGAAGCTCGGCGACTACTTGCGGGAGAACGTTCTCGGACCACTCGACATGCCCGATACCGACTTCTTCATCTCTCCGCCGATGCGTGAGAGACTCGCGCGAGTGCACCACCGCGCTGCGGACGCGTCGCTGATTCCCGACCTCGAGTTCGAGCTCCCTCGACAACCCGAGTTCCAAGCAGGCGGCCATGGGCTCTACGGGACGGCTCGTGACTACCTCAAGTTTGTTCGAATGATGTTGAACGAAGGGCGCTCAGATGGTGGAGAATCCGTTCTGTCGCCGGCAACGGCAGCACGGATGTCGACGAACGCCAGCGCCCCCCTGAAGGTCACGCCCCTCAAGACGGTGAATCCCGCCTTCTCCAACGACTGGGATGTCTTCCCCGGGATCGACAAGCACTGGAGCCTCGGTTTCATGATCAACGACGCCGAGACACCGACCGGCCGCTCCGCAGGGAGCCTCGCGTGGGCGGGTCTGGCGAATTGCTACTACTGGATCGATCAGAAGAAGGGGATCGGCGGCGTGTTCGTGACGCAGCTCCTGCCCTTCGCAGATCCGGGAGCCATGGCGCTCTACGATGCGTTCGAGACCATTGTGTATGGCCGCGTACCACGGCTCGACGAGCCGATGCAGCCGGGCGCCCCACTGGGACGCCGCTGATCGCCGCATCGGAGACATGCGACTCGCGACCGGTAGAGAGATCCATGGCAGGCTGGAACTCAGCTCGTCACCCGGAGAGGTTGTGCACGTTTCCGAAATGCGGAAGACGCTCGTTCCATGGCGGGACCGTGTCCCCGAGTTCCTGAATGCGCGCATCGATGTGATCGGCGACGTCCGTTCCTACGACGTTGTACATGTATTTCCACCACTGTCCCCCGCCACGCGTGCGAGAGATCGCCAGCACGAGCTGTTCGAAGCGAATGTACGAGCCGTCGTGAATGCAATCGTCTGCCTTCATGGAGAGCACTGATTCGAACACCAGCAGGACGTTGGTCGCCCGATCCCGGAATTGTTGGCGACTCCAATCGTCCGCGCCGTCGAAGTCATCGAGGCAGCGCCGAATGGCGTCGAAGCAATCTTCGTTCCGGGATGGCAATGAGACCCACTCGCGAATCTGCGCTTTCGCGCCTCGATCTCGGGCCGAATCCCCGCACCTGGCTCGGTCCGGGGTTCATGAGATGGGTTCTAGACGCGTCCGGGTGTCTACGGCAAGATCCGGCTGGGCGGCAGGCGAACTCTTGGCTCCCACCCACCTCAAGGAAGGTCGACGCGCGATTGCGTAGCTGATCGCAGTAGGAGATGGAAATCATGTCCAGGATCCTGATGACTGGGGCGAGCAAGGGCATCGGTTACGCCGCCACACTGCTTCTGGCACGGGCCGGCCACGAAGTGATCGCCACCATGCGGAATCCGGGAGCGTCCGACCTCGAAGAGGTCGCCAAGGATTCCACGCTCCCGGTCACGGTCATGGCCATGGATGTAGACGACGACGCGTCGGTAGCGGACGTGTTCGATCAACTGGGCCCGTCGATCGACGTCCTCGTCAACAACGCCGGCATCTACAGCATCAATGCCGTCGAAGACGAGAGTTTCGAGCAGTTCCGCCGGGTGATGGAGACCAACTACTTCGGCGCCTTGCGGTGCGTCAAGCAGGTACTGCCGATCATGCGCAAGCGCGGCTCGGGCTGTATCGTCAACATCACGTCGATCGCGGGACGCATCGCCTTCGGGGCGACGAGCGCCTACAACGCATCGAAGTTTGCCCTGGAGGCTTTCACGGAATCCCTGGCCCAGGAAGTCAGTGGCCTCGGAATCAGGGTCGCACTGGTGGAACCTGGCATCATCGATACGCCAATGGCTACGACGAACCTGCCACAGTACGACGCAGACACGATCTACTCCCACGGCAGGCGGATCCATGCTTTCTTCACCAATCCGCAGAAGGGTGAGGCGTCGCCCGCGCTCGTCGGAGAGATGATCCGCTACGTGATCGAGAGCGACGATCGAAGGTTGCGCTTTCCCGTGGGTCCCGACGCGCTCCCGTTTCTCGGCTGGCGTTCCGCCGTCAGCGACGAAGATTGGGTGGGCCTGGGCGGCCTGAAGAACGATGCGGACTACTTCCAGCGTGTGTTCACCGATACGGGAGTCGACCTGCGCTCGACCCGTGCCCCGGCCTCGAGGCTTCTCGAGTGAACTCTCGAAAGTTTGGCGTCGGAATCCGGACAGCTTGGATGACCACGGCGGCGACTGGCTCTGCCACGCCTTCGGGGAGACCGCCTTGTCGGCGACGCGCCTCGGCGCCCAGGCTCAACGGCCCCTCTTGGGTCAGGCTCCTAGGTGATCGACTCGAAGAGGCCGTTCGGATCCCACAGCACGCGGA
>CAZBWP010000292.1:0-3238 GCA_964495295.1 uncultured Rhodospirillaceae bacterium
TCTCGGCCTGTTACTGGCTCGCCCAGACGATGCGTGCTGCCCAGTCCAGTTCTTCCACAGGGACGATGCGCTCTTCGTGAGCCGGGTTAAAGGACTGCAGCTCCCATCGACGCGCGGTCCGCCGTCTCAGCATCTTTGCCATGACTTCTCCGCCGCGCGTCTTGACCACGACGCGATCACCACGCCGAATGCCTGCGGCCGGTGACACCAGAACCAGGTCGCCATCCCGATAGACGGGCTCCATGCTGTCTCCCGCGATCTCCAAGGCATAGGCGTGCGGATCCCCGATCTCGGGAAACGGGATTTCGTCCCAACTTCCACCGACAGGATAACCCGCATCATCAAAGTAGCCATCCGTCCCTGCCTGGGCGAGCCCGATGACGGGAAAATGGCGGGAACGCGTGGATGCGTTCGCGTCCTCAAGAAAAGAGACAAACTCTGCAATACTAGAATTGGTCGCCTCTAGAATTTTCGAGATGCTCTCGGTGCTTGGCCAGCGTGGCTTACCGTCTCGAGTGACCCGCTTGCTTTTGTTGAAGGTGGTCGGATCAAGGCCGGCGCGACGTGCGAGGCCCGAGGCGGTCAGCCCCCGTTCTGCGGCAAGGCGGTCGATACCTCGCCAGATCTCCAAGTGTCTCAACATGGGAACAGTGTCTTAGAATCTCCCGCGAGATGCACTAGGAAGATTTTGCTATCACACCTTGTGTGCATGCCCCGTACGGGTAAATCCAGGGTAGTTGCTGCGTCGGATGGGAGTGCTATCGTGCGCCGTCGATATATCCCCAGACTACCGGCCGAACGGCCGGTCAAGCCCTTTCGAAACGCCGAAGAAGCCTGGTTCTGGTTTTCACGCTGCCAGCAAGTCCGTGCAGAGGGAGCGCGACTGGAAAGCGCCCCAGGAACAACGGCCCGCCCCTGCGATCCAGATGACATTTATAGAGCCGTAACCGCCCTCTTCCGACAAGGCGGACTGCGCCGCGATCATCTATTGATCTTGGCAACCTTTGGATCGCGTGATCGCCCACCCGATCCACGCTGCGCTCACGAAACAACAGCTGCGCACTTTTGGGATGAGGCCCTCGACCGCCTGACGACCGTACTAAAATCCAAGGGTATCATCGAATGAGGGTCAACCGCTTCGTCCACCGAAACCCTCCCATGTTGGAATCGACATCATACGACACGCCCCGTCCCGCGGTTGTCGTTTTCTGCGGGGATGCAAGCATTCTCTGGCTCCGATGGTTGCGACCCGGATTCCGGCATTGCTTCGTTGCCGTCCAGCAGTCTGAATTTTGGATCGTCTGCGACTCTCTGGCCCACCGGACCGACCTGACAGTTCTCCGGGAGCGAACTTCGAACGATCTCGCTGAATGGTACAAGAATACCGGCTTGATCGCCGTGCAGACGACGACCCGTCAGGCACCCTTGCGGCTTGCCCCGCTCCGTTTGTTCACCTGCGTCGAGTCGGTGAAGCGTGTCCTGGGAATTCATGCACCATGGGTTTTCACGCCGTGGCAACTCCACCGGCTGCTGACGGAAAAAAAATAGGATCTTATTCTTGATTAATGCCCCGTTTGGGCAATATCGTAGGGTGTGGCCGGGTGACGTGTGTCTCGCTCACGTCCCTGACGGTCCACCCCAACATCGTTCAGAAGAGGAGCCGCATTTATGGGCAGCCTGATCGGCTCGCCGGCGCCCGCGGCGCCGCCACCTCCCTTGCCTCTCCCTCCGCAGACGGATCACGACGCAGAGGAACGGAAACTACGGCTGGATGCCCTAGCTAGGCGCAGACGTGGACGCTTCGCGACCATCGCGACGTCCCCCCAGGGCATTTTGACCGCGTCGCAGCCTCTTCCTTCCCGCAAACTACTGCTCGGCGAGTGACAATGGCTTCCTTCACCCCGAATGACATTGTCCGGCGCTACCGACGCTCCCTCGAAAGACGAGCCGTCTGGGAGGGGCACTGGCAAGAATGTTACGAGTTTGCGCTCCCGCTGCGCTCCAGTGCGATTTCACCTCAATCGTCAGGACGACCTCGGATGGAGCGTCTCTTCGACGGAACTGCTCTTGATGCCGTCGATCAACTTTCCGCGAGCTTGATGGCGCATATCACACCACCGAACGGACATTGGTTTGCGCTTGTTCCGGGCCCCTCGGTTCCAGCTCAAGATAAGCCAACGTTGGCTGCCGAACTGGAGCGCTCGACCTCGGTCCTTTTGTCGCACTTCGATCGCTCCAATTTCGCGGTTGAGGTCCATCAATGCTATCTGGATTTGGTCACAGCCGGTACGGCAAGTCTGTTGTTTGAGGAGGCGGCGCCCGGCGAGCAAGCCGCTTTCAGCTTCACTGCCGTACCGTTGTCCCAACTCGCCCTCGAAGAAGGCGCGACTGGTCGGCTCGACACGTCCTTCCGCAAGTCGCAATTGCCGGTGACGCAGTTCATCGAACGCTATCCGGACATGCGCAATTCCGAGTTCGTCGCACGAAAGCTTCAGGATGGATCTGAGGGACAGATCGGAGTTCTCGAAGCAATCATTCGCGACGCAAGTGGCTACGAATTCGTTGCGCTGCTTGATGGTCCCGACGAGACACCCAACGCTTCAATCGTCCTGGGGCGAGGCAGGTTTGCATCATCGCCATTCATCAATTTCCGTTGGCTGAAGGCGCCCGGCGAGATTTATGGAAGATCGCCTGTTATGAAGGCCCTGCCGGACATCAAGACCGCAAACAAAGTCGTTGAACTCGTTCTCAAAAATGCATCGATTGCCGTGACCGGAATCTGGCAGGCGGAAGACGATGGTATCCTTAATCCAGCCACGATTCGGCTGGCGCCCGGTACGATCATTCCCAAAGCCGTCGGCTCTGCGGGGTTGACCCCCCTGGCCGTCCCGGGACGTTTCGATGTATCCGAGTTGGTGCTCGACCAACTCCGCGAAAGAATCAGGAAAGCACTGTTCGTCGATCAACTGGGCCAAGTCAGGGGCCCCCGCATGACCGCGACCGAGGTGCTGGAGCGATCCGCGGAAATCACTCGGGTCCTGGGCGCGACCTTCGGACGACTGCAAACGGAATTCATATCGCCGCTCATCCAGCGCGCGGTAACGATCCTCGCAAGGCGCGGAGAGATCGCCGACCTGCCGATTGACGGTCACCTCGTTGCATTGGATTTCAGGTCGCCGCTGAGCAGATACCAAGCCCAGCAAGACGCTCAGAATACAATGCTGTGGCTTTCCGTCGT
>CAZBWP010000293.1:0-3238 GCA_964495295.1 uncultured Rhodospirillaceae bacterium
GGCTGTCATTGCCGTAGAGGGCGCGAAGTTTGCGGAGCGCGTTCTGGGCTTCCTCATGTTCGGATGCAACGAAACCGACAGAGCGGAAATCCATGGCAGCTCCGGCGACGGCGGAACGGAGGGCGGGACGAACGCGATCACTATAGACGAGCGGTCCGGCGTGCGCACCTCATTCACCGGCGCTGTGCGGCGGCGCCGGCTGCTGGACGGTCCAGCCGATGCCGCACCGTTGCAGATGATCGACGATTGCGGTGGCGCAGGTCCGAGCCGCCATCTGGTCTTCCTGCTGGTGGTCGGCCCAGCCGCGGCGGCGTGGCCGGAAGCCGGGATGCGCCAGCAGGGCCTCCGCGACCAGTCCGACCAAGTGCTCCCGACACGCGTCCATGGCGGTTAAGGTAGCATCGGAACATAACACGAACAACGGATTTAGCGGGACGGACAGATACTCTGGGCGGGCGGCAGACCGCCGGCGTGCATGGCGTCGATCTCCTCCCGCAAATGATCGATGTCGCGCTGGATGCAGGCACACACCGCGTCGTCTTCGCAGGGCGCCCGTCCGCGGTCGAGATAGTGGGCAGCAAGCCCCGCGTACCGCTTGGGGTCGAGTCGCCACAATCCCTCGGCGATGGTGTGGTAGATCAACGCCGCGTTCTGCGACTCGGGGTGGGCCTCGAGGCGATCGAGGGCGACGCAGAAATCGCGGAAGGCCCGGTCTCGGTTGCCGACCACGGAAAAAACCCCGAGGAAGATCTCCCGCGACGCCATCAGTTTGCCGATCTCGACGCGGCCGCGGGCCGCCGCCGGCTCGGCGCGATCTCCCGCCAGTGCGACCGCGCGATTGAGGTAGCCATCCAGCCGATCGATCACCTTCAACGTTTGATCGAAGGACATGGAGCTCTTGTCGTAGTTGAGCAACCGGCTGTATCCCCGCGCACGCTGGATCCAAGCCTCCGGTTCGTCCGGGTCCAGTTCGATCGCTCGACGGGCGAGGTCATAGGTGTCTTGGAAGAAAGGTCGCTGCTCGGCCGGCCGACCCTTGAGGACACATCGCGCATGGTAGCCGGAGGCCTTCGCCGCCAGTGCCAGGCCGAGCGCCGATCCCTCGGCCACGCCAAGCTCCACGGCTTCCAGGAATGCGCCGGCCCGCAGGGACTCGCGCACGGCATCGATGGACGGCGCCGCCGCCGTCGGGACGACAGCGAGAAGCAAGAGCGCGGCCGTGAGGCAGCAGCGGGAGAGGGCAGCGACCACCATGGTTGAAAAACTGCCACGGTCGCGCCCAGGGTGACAGCGTTTTTCGCTCACTCCGCCAGCCGGATGTCGCCCTGGCGCTCGGCCCACGCCTGAAAGGCGACCAGCGTCCACAGCGGCCCGGCGGTATCCCGCCGCCCGGCGTCCAGGTCGGCGAACCAGCGCTGGGGCAGGTCCGGCCGGAACAGCCCCTGCCGCCGAAGTCGGTCGGGGTCGATGGCGGCCCGCGTCAATTCCCGCAGGTCGCGCACCAGCCACGTCGCCACCGGCACCTCGAAGCCTTTCTTCGGCCTATGAAAAACCTCGGCGGGCAGGCGGTCGGCGAAGGCGCGGCGCAGGATCCGTTTGCCGACCTTGGGTGTCAGCTTGAAGGCGCCGGGCATTGCCGCGGCACACTCGACGACGCGATGGTCGAGGAACGGGCAGCGGATCTCCAGGCTGTTGGCCATGCTCATGCGGTCGACCTTGACGAGCATGTCGCCGGGCAGCACGAGACGGATATCGGTGGCGAGCACCGCGTTGATGGGATCGTCGGTCCCGTTCTCGGCGCGCAGCACGGCGACCAGCGATTCAGCGGTCGCATCGGCGCCATGCGAGCGTGACGCGAGCAACGTATCCAGCGCCGCCGCGTCGAGCAGGCTGGCCCAGCCGGCATGGCGCGCCACGGCGTCCTTGCCGGCATGGGCGACAAAGCGGTGCAGGCGCCTGAGCCGGTCCTTCCACGGCCGGTCCTTGCCCTGTGGCAGGCGGGCGACCAGCGGCTCCAGGACATTGGTGCGGAATCGGCGCGGCAGCCGGCCGTAGGCGGCGGCGCGCAGTTCTCCCTGGTACTTGCGATAGCCGCCAAAGACCTCGTCCGCACCATCGCCGCTCAAGGCCACGGTGACGTGACGCCGCGTCTCCCGGCTGAGGAGGAACGTGGGGATGGCCGAGGAGTCCGCGAACGGCTCATCGAGGCCGTCGAACACCGCTTCGAGCGAGTCGCGCGCGTCCGTCGGCCCGACTTCGATCTCGGTGTGGTCGAGACCGAGATGCCGAGCCACGGCCCGCGCCGCCGGCCGCTCCTCATAGTAGTCGGCGGCTCCCGGGAAGCCGACCGTGAACGTCCGCACCCGCTGCGCCTGGGTCGCCAGCGAGGCCGCCACGATGGCGGAGTCGATGCCGCCGGACAGAAACGCTCCGACCGGCACGTCGGCGATCAACCGATCGCTCACCGCCTGGTCCACGGCGGCGCGCAGGTCGGCGACGGCGTCCGCCTCGCTGGCATAGCGCGGTCGTTCGGGCGGCGTGTACCAGCGGCAGACCTCGAGGCGGCGCGGCCCGAGTGTCGCCATGTGGCCGGCCGGCAGCTTGCGGACGCCGGCATCGATGCTCCACGGCTCGGGGACCCAACCGAACGCAAACAGCAGCCGAAGCGCGCCAGCGTCGATCGCCCCGGCGCCGCCGCCGAGCCGGCGCAGGGCCGTCAGCTCCGAGGCGAACACCAGCCGCTGTCCCGAATGCGCGAACAGCAGCGGCTTCTTGCCGAAGCGGTCGCGGGCCAGCACCAGTTCGCCGGCCCGGGCATCCCAGAGCGCAAAAGCGAACATGCCGACCAACCGGTCGAGCAATCCCGCCCCCCAGCGATCCCAGCCGGCCAGCAGCACCTCGGTGTCAGAGCGGGATTGGAAGACGACACCTTCGGCGCGCAGCGCGTCGCGGAGAGCTTCGAAGTTGTAGATCTCGCCGTTGAAAACGATGACCCGACCATGCCGCGCCATCGGCTGCGCCGCCGCGTCCGACAGGTCGATCACGGCGAGGCGGGTGTGGCCGAGCAGGCAGCGATCGTCGGACCAGATGCCATCGCCGTCGGGGCCCCGCGGCCGCAGCCGCTCCAGGGACCGCGCCATCGCCGGGCGCAGCGCCTCGGCATCGAGCCCGGCGAGATCGACAATGCCGCTCAGGCCGCACATGCCATCGGATCCTCGCCCCGGTGCAGGGCGTCGAA
>CAZBWP010000294.1:0-2004 GCA_964495295.1 uncultured Rhodospirillaceae bacterium
TTCTCCACGAGGAAATCGACGAAGGCGCGGACCTTCGGCGACAGATGCTGGCGGTGCGGATAGACCACGTGGATCGGCAGCGGCACGGCGTTGTGCTGGTCCATCAGCAGCGGCACCAACCGCCCGGCGCGAATGTCGGCGCCGACGCGGAATTCGGCGATCTGGGCGATGCCGAGGCCGGCCAACGCCATTTCGTAAAGGGTCTCGCCGTTGTTGACCCGGGTGTTGCCGCGGGCGCGCACGGTGAACCGCCCCTCCGGCCCGGTGAACGGCCAGTCGTTGAGATCGCCGTGCTCACCCGACCAGGCAAGGCAGTTGTGCCGGCTGAGATCGGCCGCCTGCAACGGCGTGCCGTGCCGCGCAAGGTAGGCCGGGGCGGCGACGATGACCCGGCGATCCTCGGCGAGCAGCCGCGAGACCAGCGAGGATTCGAAGCGGGCGCCGATGCGAATGCCGAGATCGGCGCCTTCGTCGACCAGGTCGACGACCCGGTCGGTGACGGTGAGGTCCAGCTTGACCAGCGGATGCCGCTGGGTGAACTCGGGCAGCAACGGCACCACCTGGTAGGTGGCGAAGGCGACGGCGGCGTTGACACGCAGCGTGCCGGCGGCGACGGCGTGCAGCCGCCCCACCGCCTGTTCGGCCTCGTCAATGTCGGCGAGGATGCGGAGGCAGCGCTCGTAGAACGCCCGCCCCTCCTCGGTCAGGCCCAGGTGCCGCGTCGTGCGTTGCAGCAGCCGGACGCCGAGGCGGTCCTCGAGCCGGCCGATCAGCTTGCTGACCGCCGATGGGGACAGGCCGAGCTGCCGCGCCGCGGCGGAAAAGCCGCCCGCATGCACGGCGCGCACGAACACTCCCATCTCCCCGGCTCGATCCATGGTCTCCGCTCACTTGTGAACGTGGCGCCAAGATGCTGTGCCAGGGAACCCGATTATCATCCCCTTGGGAAGAGGGTAGCGTCCAGGGAGTCGCAACAGCGGACGTTTCCCCGAGGAGCCAAGACGATGATGAGCCCGTTCACCCAGCCGACCCCGGAAGCGATCGCCGCCGGCCTGCGCCGCGGACACGCCGAGCGCAGCGCCGCCTTTTCGCGCCTGGCCGTTGCCCTGCGGCGCGCGCTGACGGTGCGCCACGACACGGCGCCGACGCCGCTGCCGTCGCGCGGCGCGCCCTGCTGATCGCTCATCCGGACGCGGCTGCCAGCGCCTCGGCCAGGTAGTCGACGAAGGCGCGCACCCTGAGCGACAGGTGCCGGCGATGCGGATAGATCGCGTAAATCGGCACGGCGTCGGTGCGGTGCGCCTCGCTCAGCACCGGCACCAGCCGCCCCTCGGCGAGGTAGGGTGCGACGAGAAAGCGGGCGAGCCGCGCGATGCCGGCGCCCGCCAGCGCCAGGCGCAGCAACGTTTCCGCGTGGTTGACCTCGATTCGCCCGTTCACCCGGATGGTGTAGGCCCCTTCCGCACCACGGAACGGCCAGACGTTGAGATCAGCCAGCGGCGCCGTGCGCAGCAGGCAGGTGTGCTCCCGTAGATCCTCCGGCGTCCCGGGCGTGCCCCAGCGGTCCAGATACTGGGGTGCGGCGCAGATGCTCCAGGCGTCCTCGCCGAGCTTGCGCAGGACCAGCGACGAATCGGCGGGCGCGCCGAAGCAGATGGCGACGTCGATCCCCTCTTCCAGAAGATCGGTGAGCCGGTCGGTGAGCGTCAGTTCCAGCCGGATGCCGGGATAGCGTTCGAGAAACGCCGGCAGAACCGGGGCGATCTGGTAGCTGCCGAAGGCGATGGGCGCATTCACCCGGAGCCGGCCGTGCGGCGCGTGGCCGGCGCTTGCGGTCGCCTGCTCGGCGGCGTCGACGTCGGCGAGGATGCGCGCGGCCCGCGCGTAGAAGCCGCGGCCCTCGTCGGTGAGGCTCAGCCGCCGCGTCGTCCGGTTGACCAGGCGCACGTCGAGACGCTCCTCCAGGTGGCCGACCAGCCGGCTGACCGCCGACGGCGTCACCCG
>CAZBWP010000294.1:2104-3207 GCA_964495295.1 uncultured Rhodospirillaceae bacterium
CCGCCGTCAGGCGGACAGGGCCTCGATCCCGTCCCAGGCGGCGCCGTGCAGGGCCGCCTTGGGATCGCGAATCACCCAGATCGGAAGCGTCTCCAGCCAATCGCCGAAGCGGCCCTTGTGGCGGATGGAGGCGAGGAAATCCGGCTGTTGCAAGCGTGACAGGATGCGCGGCGGAATGCCGCCGCCGAGGTAGATGCCGCCGGTGGCGAACACCGTCAGCGCCATGTTGCCGATGGCAACGCCCAGCGTGCGGACGAACAGGTCCAGCGTGGCCTCGCACACCGGCGCGCGCTTCTCCAGGGCGGCGGAAACGATGATCGGCGTCGGATCGACGGCCGCCGACAACTCCTGGCGCAGCCACGCCGGTTCCTCGAGGCCTGACGCGCGGACGAAATCGTAGAGGTTCGGAATGCCGCTGCCCGAACAGACGCGCTCGAAACTCACATGGCCGAAACGCCGCTCCAGGTGGGCCAGCAACGCGACCTGCTCGGGCGAGACGGGCGCGAACGAGGCATGGCCGCCCTCGGTCGGACACGCCGTGTAGCGGTTGCCGGTCCACACGAGATAGGCCTGCCCGAGCCCGGTGCCCGGGGCGATCACCGCCTTGACGCCCTCCGGCTGAGCCGTGCCGGAATGCAGACAGACCAGGTCGTCCTCGGCCATGTGCGGGACCGCGGTCGCCACCGCCTCCAGATCGTTCAGCAGATGGACGTGGGGGATGGCGAAGGCCCGGCCGATGGCGTCGGCGTCGATGGTCCACGGCAGGTTGGTGATCTTCGCCACGCGGCCGATCACCGGCCCCGCGACGCCGAATGCCGCCGCCATCGGCGGCACCGCCACGCCTTCGAGAAAACGCGCGATGATCGCCTCCAGCGAATCGAAGGCGCGGCACTCGAACCGCTCCTCGCGCACGGGTGCCTTGACATTCCCGTCTGCCGTGACCAAGGCGAGGACCGTCTTGGTCCCCCCCACATCGCCCGCCAGGATCATTGCATCCTTTCGCATCGTGCCCTCCCGCTCGCCACCGGTTGTTGCCGGGGCATTGTGCCAGCCGCGGGACCGCGGCGGAATGGGGCAGCCGCGGGACCGCGGCGGAATGGGGC
>CAZBWP010000295.1:0-3204 GCA_964495295.1 uncultured Rhodospirillaceae bacterium
GTAGTCTTAGTGTGAATGAAGGGAGGAACAACACCGGAGAGGTGTAAAATGTTGCTTTCTCGGCGCGACTTGATCCTCGGCACGCTGGCGGCCAGTCTGATGAGCGCAACGCCCGCGGCGTCGCAAACCAAGCTGCTGAACGTGAGCTATGATCCGACCCGTGAGCTCTATCGCGAATTCAACCCTGCGTTCGCCACGGTCTGGCAGGAGAAGACAGGCCAATCGGTCCAGGTCCGCCAGTCCCATGGCGGCTCGGGGAGCCAGGCGCGGGCGGTCATCGATGGCCTCGCGGCCGACGTGGTGACCCTCGCCATGTCGGCGGACATCGACGCCATCGCCGAGCGGTCGGGCGCCGTGCCCAAGGATTGGCAGTCGCGCCTGCCCTACAATTCGGCGCCCTACACCTCGACCATCGTCTTCCTGGTGCGGGCCGGCAACCCGAAGAGCATCAGGGATTGGGACGACCTCGTGAAGCCGGGAATTCAGGTAATCACCCCGAACCCCAAGACCTCGGGCGGGGCGCGCTGGAACTATCTCGCCGCCTGGGGCTATGCCCTCGACAGGTTCGGCGGCGACGAGGCCAAGGTCCGGGACTTCGTGTCGACGCTTTATCGCAACGTCCCCGTCCTCGATCCCGCCGCCCGCGGGGCGATGACCACGTTCGCCCAACGGGGCATCGGCGACGTCTTCCTGTCGTGGGAAAACGAGGCGTTCCTTGCCTTGAAGGAGCTTGGCGCCGACAAGTTCGAGATCATCGTGCCATCGGTGAGCATTCTGGCCGAGCCCTCGGTCGCCGTCGCCACCGGCAACACCGAGCGGCGCGGCACCACCGAGGTCGCCACCGCCTACCTGGAATACCTCTATTCGCCATTCGGCCAGGCGCTGGCCGCCAAGCATTTCTACCGCCCGCGGGAGATCGAGCACGCCGCTCCGGAGGATCGCGCCCGCTTCCCCGAGGTGAAGCTGGTGACGATCGAGGATTTCGGCGGCTGGGCGGTGGCGCAACCGTTGCATTTCGGCGACGGCGGCGTCTTCGATCAGATCTACGTTCCGGCTGGTCGGTGACATGAGCCCGTCCGCCGCGATCCCCTTTCGGTGGGCAAGGCGGATCCCCAGCGTCATCCCCGGCTTCGGGCTGACGCTGGGGTTTACGCTCGCCTACCTGAGCTTCCTGGTGCTGATCCCGCTCTCGGCCGTGTTCCTGCGGGCGGCCGGGCTCTCGTGGGAGGAGTTCATGGCGATCGCCACCCACCCACGCACCGCCGCGGCGCTGCAACTGTCGTTCGGGGCGTCGCTGGTGGCCGCCTGCATCAATGCGGTGTTCGGCACGCTGACCGCCTGGGTCCTCGTCCGTTATGCCTTCCCGGGGCGCAAGCTGTTGGATGCGATGGTCGACCTGCCGTTCGCGTTGCCGACGGCGGTCGCCGGCATCGCCCTCACCGGCCTCTACGTCACCACCGGCCCGATGGGTGGCCTGCTGGAGCCGCTGGGGATCAAGGTCGCCTATACTTGGCTCGGCGTCACCGTGGCGCTGACCTTCGTCGGCCTGCCGTTCGTCGTGCGGACGGTGCAGCCGGTGCTCGAGAATTTCGACCGGGACCTGGAGGAAAGCGCGGCGACGCTGGGGGCACGACGGCTCGACACCGTCATCCGCGTCATCATGCCGGCCCTGCTGCCGTCCATGCTGACCGGGTTCACGCTCGCCTTCGCGCGCGCCGTGGGTGAATACGGCTCCGTCATCTTCATCGCCGGCAACATGCCCTATCGCACCGAGATCGCGCCGTTGCTGATCGTCATCCGGCTGGAGGAGTTCGACTACGCCGGGGCCACCGCCATTGCCGTCATCATGCTGGTCATTGCCTTCGTCCTGCTGCTGGCGATCAACCTGCTGCAGGCCTGGGGCCGGCGGCGGTTCGGCGGCACGTGAGGGAGGGCCTGACGATGAGCAACGCATCGACCGCCGCGTCGGGGGCGGCCAAGCTTCGACCGTGGCGCTCTCCCATCACCGAAACGCCCACCAGCCGCGTGGTGCTGGTGGCGGTTTCGGTTGCCTTCCTGCTGGTGTTCCTGCTGACGCCGCTCTTGATCGTCTTCGTTGAGGCGTTCCGCAACGGCGTCGATGCGTACCTCGCCGCCATCACCGACGCGGATGCGTTGGCGGCCATCCGCCTGACGCTCACGGTCGCCGCCATCGCCGTGCCTTTGAACATGGTGTTCGGCCTCGCCGCCGCCTGGTCGGTCGCCAAGTTCGACTTTCCCGGCAAGAGCATTCTGGTCACCCTGATCGACCTGCCGTTCTCCGTCTCGCCGGTGATCGCCGGGCTGGTCTACGTGCTGCTCTACGGCGCCCACGGCTGGTTCGGGCCGTGGTTGCGCGAGAACGACATCCAGATCATTTTCGCCGTGCCGGGGATCGTGCTCGCCACCATGTTCGTCACCGTCCCGTTCGTCGCCCGGGAACTCATCCCCTTGATGCAGGACCAGGGAACCGGCGACGAGGAGGCGGCGCTGTCGCTGGGCGCCAACGGCTGGCAGACGTTCTGGTTCGTCACCCTGCCCAACGTCCGCTGGGCGCTGCTGTATGGCGTGCTCTTGTGCAATGCCCGGGCGATGGGCGAATTCGGCGCCGTCGCCGTGGTGTCCGGCAAGATCCGGGGGTTCACCAACACCATGCCGCTGCATGTCGAGATCCTCTACAACGAATACAACATGGTCGCCGCCTTCGCCGTCGCCTCGCTGTTGGCGCTGCTGGCGCTGGCAACCCTCACCCTCAAGTCGCTGCTGGAATGGCGCTATGGCAGCGAACTCGCGGCGCGACGCGGCCACTGAACGATCCGGGAGATCCGATCATGAAGATCGACGTCATCGACGTCCGGAAGGACTTCGACAGGTTCCCAGCTCTCGGCGGGGTCACCCTGACCATCGGGGAGGGCGAACTGGTCGCCCTGCTCGGGCCCTCGGGCTCGGGCAAAACGACGCTCTTGCGCGTCATCGCCGGGCTGGCACGGCCGACCAGCGGCCGCATCCTGTTCAACGGCCAGGATGCCGCCGACACCGCCGTCCAGGATCGCAACGTCGGCTTCGTGTTCCAGAACTACGCGCTGTTCCGCCACATGACGGTGCTCGACAACATCGCGTTCGGGCTCCGGGTCCGGCGCGGCGCGGAGCGGCCGAGCAAGGCGGCGCGCCGGGCGCGGGCGCTAG
>CAZBWP010000296.1:0-3203 GCA_964495295.1 uncultured Rhodospirillaceae bacterium
ATGCGCAAAGCGCCCAAACGCGGTATTTCGCAATATCCCGATGCGCACTCGAAAAAACTGTAGCACCCGCTGCAACCTTGGCTTTATGATTGCGCAAGCGTTTTGCAATCGCGGTTTCTTGATAAATAGGGGGCCACATGAGCCTGGAAAGCGCCCTTGTTGATCTTGAGAAGCAACTTGAGGCGGCAGCGAAAGCGGCGAAGGCGGCACATGCCGTACTGAAAAAGGCGCAAGCCAGCGCCAAATCAGGCAACCTGCGCGACCTTGAGAACCAACTCGCCGAAGGGCGCAACAGCGCCAAGCGCTTCGCCGAGGCAATGGCGCAGGCCGATGAATCTTGGACGTTCGCGCCGGAATCCTATTTTGCCGAAGGCGGCTACCTGCGGGAACTCAAGGAGGAAGCGGAGCGCCAGGGTATTTCCCTGTTCGAGAAGGACGGCCGTATTTACTGCTTTCCGATGCTGCTGACGCTGTCGGACAAGGACAGCGCGGTCGTCATCGACCGCAAACCCGAACGCCGGGTTCGGCCGAGCGAGCTCGTCAAGCTGCTGGCCGCCCGTCAAAAGCGGCCACAGCGAGCCAATACGCAGAAGTTTCTCGAAACGCTGTTTGACGCCTACCTTGTGCTTGCACCACAGGTCAGCAGGGATTGGTCATCGAGCTCACCTGGCCTGGGTCCCGTTATCCAGTTCTTCAAGATCTATGAGCTGCTGACACTGCTGCCTGGTTCGGAACGCGACTATACAAGGGAAGAGTTTGCACGCGACATTCACCTCCTTGATCAACAACCTGATCTTAGAACCAAGGACGGGCGCAGGTTTGCCTTGCCGGCTTCGACGGGAAGCAAGGCCGTGGGAAAGCGGCTGACGGTGATCGATCCGCAAGGAACGGAACGCATCTACGTCGGCGTTCGGTTTGATAAGGAATAGTACCGTGGCGGTGGCGTTGAACGAATGGTTGCAGTTGGTGGATAGCGAATACCTCAACGATTTTGTCGTGGAGGGCGGCGCAGCGGTCAAGTTTATCGTCAGCGATGAGAAAGTGATGGAGACGCTGAAGCAGCAAGCCCAGCTTCAGGCCGAGGCACATGGACTCTTTTTCGCTAGGATCGACAGCGCCGAGGTTAAGCTGCACCTGATCCAGGATTTATTTTTCGCGATCTCACGTCAGGCGGACTGGACGGCAGACGCGCAACGCTTCGTCGAACGGCTGTGCGAGAGCAATGGGTACCAGTGGCCTTGCCCGGGTCAGCCGGTACCTCTTGAGGACCTCGCTGATGGCAACGGCGTTGATGCGAAGATCCTGAAGAAGGAATTCAATCAGTGGCTGACGAAATCCGTCATGCACGACATTGGCATGGCGCAGGATTTTCGTATCGCGATGACCCGGCTTTGTCTCAACCGCCTCGTTTCAGCGGATGGACCGGCCGAAAACGAGACGCCGATTCATCAATGGCTGAGCGGCGAATTACAGAAGATTGGTCCGCTTCGCGCCGCCGAAATCTACGCCAAGATCACCCGGCATAATGCTCGTGCCATGCTGCGATCCCTGTGCCGCTGGGTTCGCCTCGCGGGGCACAATGGGATGATCCTCTCGATCGACATCCGTCAATTGACGAAGGCCATCCCGCCCGGTTTCGCCGAGGTTCGCTTCACGCCAAACGCAGTGATGGACGCTTACGAAGTCCTGCGCCAACTGATCGACGATATCGATCTGTTCGAGGGCCTGTTCGTGGTGGTCATGGCCGACCAAGCCTTCCTAGGCGACGACCCGAAACGGAGCGTGAGCGCCTACCAAGCGTTGAAAATGCGGATCTGGGATGACGTGAAAGCGCGCAGTCGGGATAATCCGCTGGCGCCATTGGTGGTTCTCAACGCGGCATAAGCCGAGCGTCCTGAAAACAAGCTGAGGGGGGCGTCGATGACCGAGGCAAGGCACGCAATCGAGGCGCTGAGGGCAGGTGTTCCAAACAGGGCGGCCATCCGGCTGCTGGGCACCAGGGAAGATGGGATACGCCAGCGCTTTCTCGAAAGCCTTCAACAATGCCAACACAGTCTTCAGCGCAATACCCAGCCGACGGGTCAGGTCATCGCCGGCGGTTTCGGCACCGGCAAGTCGCACCTGCTCGGCTATCTTAAGGAACTGGCCCTTGCCGAGAATTTCATCGTAAGTTGGGTGGTGATCAGCAAGGAAACGCCCCTGTCCGATCCGGGCCGGCTTTATCTCTCGGCGATGCGCTTTGCCACGGTGCCCGGCTGCAACGACGACGTGATGACGGCCGTGCTGGCCCGACTCAAACCCGGCAGTCAGGCGTTCGAAGATCTGGAGGGCTGGGCCAGCGATGCCGCCGCGGACCTATCTCCGCTGTTCCCGGCCCTCCTATACCTGTTTGCGCGCCCAACGACGACACCGGATTGCATCCAGTACATGGCACGCTTTCTGGCGGGCGGCCCCTTAAACGTGACGCGTGTCAAGCAATGGCTGCGAGACTCGGGCTCGGCCAAGCTGTTTCCGCTGAAGGCGGTCAAGCAGGCTGACATCGTTCAGCAACGGCTGCGGTTTGTGCCGCGCGTGTTCACCGCCGCCGGATTTGGCGGCTGGGTGGTGTTGATGGATGAGGTCGAACTGATCGGACGTTACGGTATCCTGCAGCGGGGCCGCAGTTACGCCGAACTGGCGCGTTGGCTGGGCATCGATGACAAGGAAATGGTCCCCGGCGCCGTCACCGTCGCCGCCGTCACCGACGATTTTTTCGAAGCAGTCATCACCAAGCGGCGTGACGACGAACAGGTGCCCCTCAAGCTTGTAAACAAGAACGAGCGCGCTGCCGCTGAACGTGCGCGTCGAGGTATCGAGTTTTTGGAGAGGAAGAGAGCCGCATTGCACCCGCCGGATCAACAGCAGTTACAGGCCTGCCTCGACAAGGTGCGCGCTCTCTACGATCAAGCATACAGCTGGCGGCCAGAAGATATTGACATCGGCCCAATCGCTGCGACGACATCCATGCGCCAGTACATCAAATCTTGGATCACGACGTGGGATCTGGAGCGCTTGTATCGCGGGCAGCGGCCCGAGATCGAAACCATTGCCCTGCCGACGAACTATGAGGAAACGAAAGAGATAGAGCCTGCACGGGAGCCGGCCGGCGTTGACTTCGACGACGAGTGATTATGGCTTCGACGTTTGCTGGGGCCGGCGATGAT
>CAZBWP010000297.1:0-3196 GCA_964495295.1 uncultured Rhodospirillaceae bacterium
GATGATGCGCGATGACACGATCTTCGCCGTGGCGACGGGCCGGGGCCCGGCCGGCATCGCCGTGATCCGCGTCTCCGGCGCCGCCGCCGCCGCGGCGCTGGAAAGATTGACGGGTCGGAACCGGTTTCCGCCGCGCCAGGCCGTGCGCGCGTCGTTCCGCGACAGCCATGGCGAGCCGCTGGATGATGGACTGGTGCTGTGGTTTCCGGCGCCGGCGAGCTTCACGGGCGAGGACGTGGCCGAGCTGCATGTGCATGGCGGGCGTGCGGTGATCGCCGATGTGCTGTCGGCGCTCGCCGCCGCCGATGGCTTGCGACCGGCGGACCCCGGCGAGTACGCGCGGCGGGCCTTCGAGAACGGCAAGCTTGATCTGACGGCAGCGGAAGCGATCGCCGATCTGGTGGCGGCGGAAACGGCGGCGCAGCGTCGCCAGGCCCTGTGGCAGATGCAGGGTGGGCTCTCGACAATCTATGACGGCTGGCGCGACCGGCTGATCCGGGCACTGGCGCACCTGGACGCGGTGATCGACTTCGCCGACGAGGATCTGCCCGGTGATCCTGCCGCGGTGGCGCGGCAGGAGCTCGCGGCGTTGGAACGGGAGGTCGCAAAGCATCTGGCCGACGGGCGGCGGGGCGAGCGGCTTCGGGATGGCGTACGGATTGCCGTGATCGGACCGCCGAATGCCGGCAAGTCCAGCCTGGTCAACAGTCTGACCCGGCGCGACGTGGCCATCGTTGCGGAAAGTCCGGGGACCACGCGCGATGTCATCGAGGTTCATCTGGATCTGGGCGGCTATCTGGTGACGGTGGCGGACACGGCGGGGCTGCGGGAGCCCGAGGACGCGGTGGAGCGGGAGGGGGTTCGACGGAGCCGGCGCGCGGCGGACGAAGCGGACGTTCGGCTGCTGGTCTTCGACGGGGCGGAGTGGCCGGACGTGGACGGGACGACGGCCGCGTTGATCGACGATGACGCGGTGATCGTCGTCAACAAGAGCGATCTTGAGCGAGCCCCGAGAGCGCCAACGGTCGCGGGTCGGCCGGCGATGGCCGTGTCGGCGAAGACCGGGGACGGGATCGACGGCCTGTTGGAGGTGCTGACGCGGGGTGTGGCCGAGCGGTTCGGTCTGCGGGAGGATCCGGCGCCGACCCGGCAGCGGCATCGCCATGCTTTGGAAACGTGTGTCGCCGCGTTGGCGCGGGCGCAAGGGGCCGGAGCCATGGAATTGATGGCGGAGGACGCCCGGCTTGCAGCGCGGGCGCTTGGCCGTATAACGGGGCGGGTGGAGGTCGAGGATCTGCTGGACGTGATCTTTCGGGACTTCTGCATCGGCAAATGATGTTTCACGTGAAACGGGGACGGGCAAAATGACCGGCCATCGCACCGCAGCATCGGGCCGCTTTGATGTCATCGTCATCGGCGGCGGCCATGCCGGCTGTGAAGCGGCGAGTGCCGCGGCGCGTCTCGGGGCGCGGACAGTGTTGGTGACCCATTCGCTGGACACCATCGGCACCATGTCGTGCAATCCGGCGATCGGCGGCCTCGCCAAGGGCCAGTTGGTGCGGGAGATCGATGCCCTGGACGGAGTCATGGGTCGCGCCATCGACGCGGCCGGCATCCAGTTCCGCATTCTCAATCGGAGCAAGGGCCCGGCCGTGCGGGGGCCGCGCGCCCAGGCCGACCGCGGCCGCTACCGGGCGGCCATGCAGGCGCTGTTGCGCGCGCAAACCGATCTGACGCTCCGGGAGGGCGCCGTCGAGGACCTGGTGTTGGATGCGGGCGGGGCGGTTGCCGGCGTTCGTCTGGCAAGTGGAGACGTGCTGACGGCCGCGGCGGTCGTGCTGACGACGGGGACGTTCCTCAGGGGGGTCATCCACGTCGGCACGGAGCGGGTGCCGGCGGGCCGGGCGGGAGAACCCCGGGCGGTCGGGCTGTCGTTCACCCTGCGGCGCGCCGGCTTAGCCCTCGGGCGCCTGAAGACGGGAACGCCGCCACGGCTGGACGGCCGCACCATCCGCTGGGGGGAGCTGGAACCGCAGCCCGGCGACGATCCGCCGACGCCCTTCTCCTTCCTCACCGACCGGATCACGACACCGCAGATCGCCTGTCACCTGACGGGCACCACCGAGGCGACGCACGCGCTCATTCGTGCCAACCTGGATCGGGCGCCGCTCTATTCGGGACAGATCGAAAGCACCGGTCCCCGCTACTGCCCATCCATCGAGGACAAGGTGGTGCGTTTCGGTGATCGGGAGCGACACCAGATCTTCCTGGAGCCCGAGGGTCTTGAGGATGACACCGTTTATCCCAACGGGATCTCCACGTCGCTGCCGAAGGACGTGCAGCGGGCGTTGTTGGCGACCATCCCCGGGTTGGAATCGGTGGTGATGCTGCGCCCGGGCTACGCCATCGAGTACGATTTCGTGGACCCGCGGGAACTCGATCCGACGCTGGAGTGTCGCAGGGTGCCGGGGCTTTTCCTGGCGGGACAGATCAACGGGACGACGGGATACGAGGAGGCCGCGGGCCAGGGCATCATCGCCGGCGCCAATGCGGCGCTGCGTGCCGGCGGCGGCGGCGCGTTCACGCTGGATCGGGCGGAAGCCTATATCGGCGTGATGATCGACGACCTGGTGACGCTTGGCACGAGCGAGCCCTATCGCATGTTCACCTCCCGGGCGGAGTACCGGCTGTCGCTGCGCGCGGACAACGCGGACCAGCGTCTGACGCCCCGGGGCGTCGCCATCGGGTTGGTGGGTCGGACGCGCGGCGACGCTTTCGAGGAGAAGCTCAACGCCTTGACCGCGGCCCGCGACCGGCTGGCGGGGCTGTCCGTCACGCCGGCGGATGGGCGGGCGCAGGGGGTGCGGCTCGCGGGCGACGGGCAGCGCCGGACGGCCCTGGAGGTGCTGGCGCATACGGAGCTGGGTTTGGGGGTGTTTCACGCGCTGTTTCCGGAAATCCAAGGGATGCCGGCGCCAATCCTCGAGCAGATCCGTAACGATGCGCACTATGCGGGGTACCTGCAACGTCAGGAGGGGGACATCCGGGCGTTCCGCCGCGACGAGGCGTTGGCGATACCCGCCAGCCTGGACTACGCGACGATTCCCGGCCTCTCGACGGAGGTGCGGGAGAAGCTGACACGGGCCCGGCCGGCGACACTGGGGGCTGCCGGGCGGATCTCCGGCGTGACGCCGGC
>CAZBWP010000298.1:0-3195 GCA_964495295.1 uncultured Rhodospirillaceae bacterium
GCCGCGCCGACCCGGTTGAGCGCGACGTGGATCGCCACGTCCGGCGCCAGCTTGTGACACCAGGTGCGCAGTTTGACGGTGTCGCGCAGCCCGGCGAGGCTCGGATCGCTGATCAGGGCGATCGAGAACGGCGGCTCGAACGCGGTGATGGTGGAGCGCGCGGCGGACCGCGGCAGATCGACGACGACCATCCGAAACGTTCGACGCAGGGTTTCGATCAGGCGTTGCAGGGCGACCGGGTCGAACTCCTGGGCCTCGGCCAGTTCGTCACTCGGCGCCAGCAGCCAGAGCGAGTCCGTGATCTTCAGCATCGCCCGTTCGACGAACAGCTCGTCGATGCGCGTGGCGTTGGCGAGCGCTTCCCGCAGGCCGCCGCCCGGTTGCACGTCGAAGCCGACGGCGCAGGCGCCGAAGTGCAGGTCCAGGTCGACGAGCGCGGTGCGCCGGCCATACTCCTGGGCGAAGATCCAGGCGAGGCTGGATGCCGTCGACGTCGCCCCGACGCCGCCGCGGGCGCCGACGACGACCAGGAGGTCGCCCAGCGTCGCATCGTGCTCCTGAATCACCGGGGTCTCGCTCAGGCGCGCGAACAGGGCCACCAGATCCTCGGTTTTCACCGGCTTGACCAGGTAGTCCTCGACCCCGGCGGCGAGCAGCGTGCGATAGAAGTTCACGTCGTTGGCGGCGCCGACGACGATCACCCGCGTGCCCTGATCACAGACCGACGCCAGCTTCTCCAGCGCCTTCATCGGCTCGGCGCAGGTGCCGAGATCGACCAGCAGCCGCCGCGGCGTGGCGACCCCGGCGAGGCGCTCCGCCGCCACGGTGATGTCGCCGATCTGGACTTCCGCGTCGGCGAAGCCCCCCTGGCGGGCGCTTTCAGTGACGACACGCTTCAGCGCATCGTCGCCGACGAACGCGAAGAAGCTCGGCGGCGGCGCTGTGTGCTCCGCCTTGATGGCGACTTTACTCGCGGAGGGGGAAGGGGCGGACATGTCTCGATTTCACCGTTGTTTGCAGGGTGGGCTAGTCACCGCCGGAGTCCTGGAACACTTCCGTCGTCGTCTCGACCTGCAGTTCCTTGATCTCGTCGCGGCGATAGCGGTCAATGGACAACACCAGCGGTTCAGCGCTTGCCGGCTGCGGTCCGGCGCCCCGGACCAGGTCCGCCGGATCGGCAACCATCAGCCCGAGATTGGTTGCTGTAGCACACCCCCAGTTACTCGAAGGTTGATTTCCGAAATTCCATCCGGGACGGGCCGTCCAGTCCGGGCACGGCGGCAGCGTGACCAGATACTGCCGCACCACCACATCCACCCGGGACAGGCCGCCGGCCGTCCCTGTCGGCGTCAGCACGATCTCGGGATCGAGTCCGCGGGCGCGGAGATGGCGGGCGATGGTGTTTGCGCGCGCCCGCGCCGTTTCCGCGCCGGCACCGCTGTCGCCGGCCGAGATCCTGGGCGAAATGATGAACTGGTTGTCCCGGGCCGCGCCGATCGACGCGAGGAACCGGGAAAGCTGCTGCTCTTCGTATGTGGACAGGCGCGTCGACCGCCCGGCGAACTGGACGGCGTGATGGTGGTCGACCGACTGGACCTCCGGCTGCCGCTGCGGCTTGACCTCCTGCCAGTTCTCCACCGTCGACGTGCACGCCGACACCATCAGGGCGAGGCCGAGAGTGCCCGCCCGCCACGCCGCGCGACGCGGCATCCACTTGAGGATCACGACCATTGCTTCCCCCGTTAGTCCAGAATGAACCCGATTTCGCCGACCACCCGGCTGCCGTCGGCGGCGACGATGGAGCGGGCGCCGGTTTGCGGCTGGCGGCGATAGGTGCCCCCGTAGACCATCCGTTCGACGTCGCTCGGCGGCGAAAAGCCGTCGGTCGGTTCCGCCATCACCGCCGGGCTTGCCGCCGGTCGGACGATGTAGGGGGTGACGATGATCACCAGTTCGCTCTCGTCCCGCCGGAAGTTGTCGGAGCGGAACAACTGGCCGAGGACCGGGATGTCGCCCAGACCGGGCAGCTTGTGGACCGTGTGGCTGGTGTTGTTCTGCAAGAGCCCGGCGATGGCGAAGCTCTGGCCGCTGCCCAGTTCCACCGTGGTTTCCGCCCGGCGGACGCGGAGCGCCGGGACCCTGAGCGAACCGTCGCCGAACGGGAAGTCGACCGCGCCGTCCTCCGTCAGTTCGCTGACCTCCGGGCGAACCCGCATGCTGATCAGCTTGCCGTTGAGGATCGTCGGCGTGAAGGCGACCGAGACGCCGAAGGGCTTGTACTCGACGGTGACGCGAAAATCGCCCTGGGGCACCAGGATCGGGAACTCGCCGCCGGCAAGGAAGCTCGCGGTCTCGCCCGAGAGCGCCGTCAGGTTGGGCTCGGCGAGGATGCTCACCAGCCCCTCGTCGGCGAGCGCGTCGATGGCCACGTTGGCGTTCCAGGTGCCCGTCGTCAGCGCGCCCGAGATCACGTCGGCGGTGACGTCCTGGGCGACGGCGAAGGGATTGCTGGTGGCCAGGCCGAAGGCGAAGCTGCCGACCGAGCCGTCGACGGTCCAGTTGAAGCCGAGCTGCTTGCGCGCCGCCCGGGAGATCTCCGCCACCCGGACCCTGAGATTGACCTGCACCGGCGAGGTGATGCCCAGCCGGTTGACGACCTCGCCGCCCTCGGGGACGAACTTGCCGGCAAGCCGGCCGATGTCCGCCGCCACCGCCGGTGTCGGCACCGCGCCGTCGATGATGATCGAGTTGCCCAGCGAGGAGAAGCGCACCGGCATGTCGGGGTAGTGGCGGCTCACCTCGCCGCGCAGCCGGGCCATGCTGTGCACCACATGGATCTCGACGCTGGCGAGCATGGTCTCGTTGGCGTCGGCGGCATACAGCGTGGTCTCGCCCGGCTTCTTGCCGATCACGTAGACCAGGGTCGGCGACTTCACCTGGACGTCGGCGATCTCGGGATCGGCGATGAACACGGTCGCCACCGGCCGCGGCAGGCGGATCACCCGCCCCTTGTTCACCTCGATCTGCATTGTCGGGTCCGCGGGCGGGACCACCGACATCTGCGCCGTCGCCGGCGGTGCCGCGACGGCCATGACCATCAGAAATACAAGGCCGCCCCGAACAGGGGCGAAGCGGCAAAGGAGTCGCGCAAGAGCTCCCATCTTGGTCCCTTTCTCATCAGAAAACGACCTTCTC
>CAZBWP010000299.1:0-3156 GCA_964495295.1 uncultured Rhodospirillaceae bacterium
CGCCAGCTCCGCATGCCGAACCCCAGGTTCGACTTGTCGACCAGCATGCCCATCTTCCGCGTGAACTCACCGTTGCCGTCGGGCAGCATGGTCACGTGCTGGGCGCCCTGGCTCTTGGCCCACTGGTACATCACGAACGCATCGTTGACCGAAAGGCAGATCACGTCGTCGACGCCGAGCGCCTTGAACTCGTCGTAGAGCGCCTCGTACCGCGGCAGGTGATTGCTGGAGCAGGTGGGGGTGAACGCTCCCGGCAGCGCGAACACGACGACGCGCTTGCCCTTGAAGATCTCGTCCGTGCTCCGGTCCTTCCATTCGAACGGATTGGGGCCGCCGAGGGCGTCATTGCGGACGCGTGTCTTGAACGTCACCGATGGGACAGGGGTCATCCTTGTCTCCTTCCTGTCGGGGCGCGCTACGGCGCGGATGGTTCCGTCACCGGCCGAGACCGGAAAAAAAGAACGATCGGCGCGCCGGGCTGAACCTCAGCGATCCGAATCGTCTGCGAGGTGCCCGACGCAGCACGTCACCTCACCGAGCAGACTGTCGACGATCTCGATCGCCTGCTCTCGGGTGGGATAGGCGCCGCTCGCTCCGCCGTCCAATCCGAAGGGGAACGCCTCCCAGCCCTTGTCACCGTGCACGACCAAGGCACCATCCGCGTCGTGAACACTCATGATTCGCGAGTGACTCCAGGTCATCGAAACCTCCTGCGGCGATCGTCATTGGTTCAGACATGGGCCTCTCCGGCGCGTCGGCAACCACCCTGTGCGCATCCGTTCCTGCCATCCCGCGGCACCCGGCGACGTGGCAAAAAGATTCGAAGCATGCGAGCGTTTCGGGACGCCGCGGCACGAAAAAATGGCGATTCGGCGGTCTTCCGTGCCTTCACATGTCTCGAAACAAATTGTAACATTTGTTGTGGACAAGATTCGGTGCGCCCTTGAAATACAAAGCAAACCAAGCGACTTGGCGGCGGCGGCGACAACAAGAATCGGCGGTGCAGGGAAGGGGCCCGCACGGCACCGCTTGACAGACTTGTGACACAGTTTATCTGTTCGCGCCGAATAGCGAGGCTGCTGAGGGATAACACCATGAGCCGCGTCTTTGTTTTTCCGGGGCAAGGGTCGCAGGCGGTCGGCATGGGCCGCGCCCTTGCCGCTGCCTATCCGGCTGCGCGAGAAGTCTTCGAGGAGGTCAACGATGCGCTCGGCGAGGACCTCACCACTCTGATGTTCGAGGGGCCCGAGGATCGACTGACCCTGACGGCAAACGCCCAGCCGGCGCTGATGGCCGTCAGCATGGCCGCCTTCCGGGTGCTGGAGCATGAAAGCCGGCTGAACCTGGACCGGGACTGCAAATTCGTTGCCGGCCATTCGCTGGGCGAGTACTCGGCGCTGGTCGCCACCGGCAGCCTGTCGATTGGCGACGCCGCGCGGATCCTGCGGGTCCGCGGTCGGGCCATGCAAGAGGCGGTGCCGGTCGGTCTCGGCGGCATGGCGGCATTGCCCATGGACTTGGCGGAAGCCTGCATGGTCGCCGATGAAGCGGCGCAGGGTGATGTTTGCGCCGCCGCCAATGACAATGCGCCGCGCCAGGTGGTCTTGAGCGGCGCCATCGAAGCGATCCGCCGGGCGCTCGGCATCGCCGCGTCGCGCGGCGCCAAGCGCAGCATCATGCTGCCGGTCAGTGCTCCCTTCCACTGCACCCTGATGAGCCCGGCCGCCGATGCCGTCGAGCGGGCCCTCGGCAATATCACGATCCGGGATCCGCGGGTGCCGGTGGTCTCCAACGTCACCGCCTGCGCGGTCGATCGCGCGCACGACATCCGCCGGCTTCTGGTCGAGCAGATCACGTCGATGGTGCGCTGGCGCGAGACCATGCTGCACATGGTCGAACAGGGCGTCGATCAGATCGTCGAAGTGGGGACGGGCAGGGTGCTGTCGGGCCTTGCTCGCCGCATCGACAAGAACCTGTCAGCCATCTCCGTCGGCACCCCCGAAGAGGTCGAGGCGTATCTGGCGACCCTCTGAGGGTCGTCGGATTCGTCGTTGTCAACCGCAATCGTGTAGCACCGATGTTCGATCTTGGGGGGAGATCGGCGCTGGTCACCGGCGCGTCCGGCGGCATCGGCTCGGCGATCGCGAAATCGCTGGCCGGCCAGGGTGCCCGCGTGGCGCTCAGCGGACGGCGCCGTGACGCCCTCGATGAGGTGGCGGGCGCGATCGGCGAGGCGGCTGTCGTCCTTCCCGCCGACCTTGGCGAGCCTGCCGCGGCCGAGGCCCTGGTGAAAGCGGCAAGCGAGGCGCTGGGCGGCGTCGATATCCTGGTGCACAACGCCGGCATCACCCGCGATGGCCTGGCGCTCAGGATGTCCGACGACGATTGGGCCGAGGTGATCGAGGTGAATTTGACCAACGGGTTTCGCCTTGCCCGTGCCGCGTTGCGCGGCATGATGCGAAAGCGCTGGGGGCGGATCATTGCCATCACGTCGATCGTCGGTGCCACCGGCAACCCGGGTCAGCCGAACTACGCGGCCTCCAAGGCCGGTCTCGTCGGCATGATGAAATCGCTGGCCCATGAGGTCGCCAGCCGCGGCATCACCGCCAACTGCGTGGCGCCGGGCTTCATCGATACCGATATGACGCGGGGTCTGTCGGAGGATCGCAAGGCGGCGATTCTGGGCGCGATTCCGACCGGAAGGATGGGGACGGCGCCCGAGGTGGCCGCCTGCGTGACCTTCCTGGCGAGCAACGAGGCAGCCTATGTCACAGGCCACACCCTTCACGTAAACGGCGGAATGGCGATGATCTGATCTCCTTCGGCTGCGCCGGGACGGCGCGGCAGGCTCTTGGCCGAGGCGCGTTCGGTGTGCTACGACTTCGACGCGTTTCCCGCCGGCCGGTCGCGAACCAGCGCAGAAGGGGGGGCATCGCTTGCATCCGACGAGGTTCCACTCACCACACGACCAAAAAGATCGAGGGTTATAGAGATGAGCGATATTGCCGAGCGGGTTAAGAAGATCATCGTCGACCACCTGGGCGTCGACGAGGCCAAGGTGGTCGAGAACGCCAGTTTCATCGACGATCTGGGTGCCGACAGTCTGGACACCGTCGAACTGGTCATGGCGTTCGAGGAAGAGTTCGGGATCGAGAT
>CAZBWP010000300.1:0-3137 GCA_964495295.1 uncultured Rhodospirillaceae bacterium
GTCGGCGGCGAGGCGGGCGCGCAGCCATTCCCGGCGGCCGGCTTTCTTGGTCATCTCGAAATCGGCGGGCACGCGAAAGATTTTCGGCGTCCGCTCGGCGCCGCCGGCGAGTTTCAGGATCATCGGCCGGGCGATCCGCTGGAATGTCACCATCATCGCCACGGGGTTGCCGGGCAGACCGACGAACGGCACGCCCTTGACCTGGCCGAAGCCGATCGGTCGCCCGGGCTTGATGGCGAGCAGCCACAGGTGCAGGGCGCCGAGGGCCTCCACCGCGCCCTTCACATGGTCCTCGTCGCCCACCGACATGCCGCCCGAGGTCAGAATGATGTCGTGATCGGCGGCGGCACGATCCAGGGCGTCGCGGATCGTCTCGAAGCGGTCGGGAAGGATGCCCAGGTCGTCGACGACGCAGCCGAGCCCTTCCAGCAGGGCGGTCAGGGCGTAGCGGTTGGCATCGTAGATGGCGCCGGCCGGCAGTGGATCGCCGGGTTCCGCGACCTCGTCGCCGGTGGAGAACACGGCGGCGCGGAGCGGGGTGAAGACCTGGAGCGCGGTGCGGCCGACGGCGGCGGCGAGCCCCACATCCTGGGCGCGCAGCCGGCGGCCGCTGGTGAGCACCACGTCGCCCGCGCGCATGTCCTCGCCGGCGCGGCGGCGGTTGGCGCCGCGCCTGGCGCCGGGCCGGATGATCACCGAGTCGCCGTCGACGGGGCAGTCTTCCTGCATCAGCACCGTGTCGAGGCCATCGGGCATGGGTGCGCCGGTGAAGATCCTGACCGCTTCGCCACGCCGGCCGGGCCGGCCGAGCGGATGGCCGGCGGCGACGCGCCCGGTGACGGGCAGCCGCGTGTCGGCCGCGGGGTCGAGATCGTCGAAGCAGACGGCGAAGCCGTCGACGGCGGCGTTGTCGTGCGGCGGCACGTCGCGCTCGGCGGTGACGTCCTCCGCGAGGAAACGCCCGATCGCTCGCCGCAAGGGCACGCTCTCCTGGTCCGCGATCGTCTCGACCCTGTCCTCGAGCAAGGCGAGCGCGTCGAAGGTCGAAAGCGGCGCGGCGCCGAGCGCGAAGCAGTCGTCGGCAAGGCGTGGCATGGTCAGCGGCTCAAGCTGCGCATGGCGCGGTCGAGACCGTCGAGGGTCAGCGGAAACATGCGATTGCCCATGAGCTGCTGCATCATCCGGATCGACGCCTGCCCCCACCAGCCTTCCGGCTCGGGGTTGAGCCACACCGCATGGGGATAGACGCCCAGCAGCCGCTCCATCCAGACGTGGCCGGGCTCGTCGTTCCAGTGTTCGACGCTGCCGCCGGGATGGGCGATCTCGTAGGGGCTCATGGAGGCGTCGCCGACGAAGATCACCTTGTAGTCGTGCGGATAGGTGTGCAGCAGGTCCCACGTCGCCACCACCTCGGCATGGCGGCGGCGGTTGTCGCGCCAGACCCGCTCATAGAGGCAGTTGTGGAAATAGAAGTATTCCAGGTGCTTGAACTCGTTGCGCGCGGCCGAGAACAGTTCCTCGCAGACCGTGACGTGGGGATCCATGGAGCCGCCGACGTCGAGGAACAGCAGCACCTTGACGGCGTTGTGCCGCTCCGGGCGCAGGCGGATGTCGAGATAGGCCTGCTTCGCCGTGGCCGAGATGGTTTCCGGCAGGTCCAATTCGGTCGCGGCACCCTGGCGGGCGAAGCGGCGCAGCCGGCGCAGAGCCACCTTGATGTTGCGCGTGCCGAGTTGGATGGAGCCGTCCAGGTTCTTGAACTCGCGCTTGTCCCAGACCTTGACGGCGCGCTTGTTGCGGGTCTTGTCCTGGCCGATGCGCACGCCTTCGGGATTGTAGCCGTAGGCGCCAAAGGGCGAGGTGCCGGCGGTGCCGATCCACTTGCTGCCGCCCTGGTGCCGGCCCTGCTGTTCGCGCAGGCGTTCGCGCAGGGTATCCATCAGCTTGTCCCAGCCGCCGAGCGACTCGATCAGCGCCTTTTCTTCCTCCGTCAGGTTCTTCTCGGCGACCTTGCGCAGCCACTCCTCGGGGATCTCGACGGTCTCGCCGGCGGGCGCCTCCAGGCCCTTGAACACCTCGCCGAACACCCGGTCGAACTTGTCCAGGTTGGTCTCGTCCTTCACCAGGCAGGCGCGCGAGAGATAGTAGAAGTCGTCGACGCTGTAGGCGGCGAGCCCGGCGTCCATCGCGTCCAGCAGCGTCAGGAACTCGCGCAGGCTGACCGGCAGCCGCGCTTTCTTGAGCTCGAAGAAGAAGTTGATGAACACGGACCCGCCCCCCCCGCTATCGCTCCTCACGCCGGGCCAGGAAGGCGAGGCGTTCGAACAGGTGCACGTCCTGCTCGTTCTTCAACAGCGCGCCGTAGAGCGGCGGGATGATCTGCCGCTGGTCCTTGGAGCGCAGCGTCTCGGGCGGGATGTCCTCGTGCACCAGGAGCTTGATCCAGTCCAAGAGCTCCGAGGTGGAGGGCTTTTTTTTCAGACCCGGCACCTCGCGCATCTGGAAGAAGGCGGTCAGCGCCTCGGCGACCAGCCGCTTCTGAATGCCCGGGTGGTGCACGGCGACGATGCGTTCCATGGTGTCGCGATCGGGGAAGCGGATGTAGTGGAAGAAGCAGCGGCGGAGGAAGGCGTCCGGCAGCTCCTTCTCGTTGTTCGACGTGATGACGACGATCGGCCGGTGGTGGGCGACGATGGTCTCCTTGGTCTCGTAGACATGGAACTCCATGCGGTCGAGCTCCAGCAGCAGGTCGTTGGGGAACTCGATGTCGGCCTTGTCGATCTCGTCGATCAGCAGCACCGGCCGTTCCGCGAACGTGAACGCCTCCCACAACCGGCCCTTGACGATGTAGTTGGCGATGTCGTGGACGCGGGCGTCACCGAGCTGGGAATCGCGGAGCCGGGCGACGGCGTCGTATTCATAGAGCCCCTGCTGCGCGCGGGTGGTCGACTTGATGTGCCACTGCAAGAGCGGCGCGCCGATGGCGCGGGCGATCTCGTGCGCCAGGACCGTCTTGCCGGTGCCGGGCTCGCCCTTGATGAGCAGCGGCCGCTCCAGCGCGATGGCGGCGTTGACGGCCACCATCAGGTCCTCGGTGGCGACGTAGGTGTCCGTCCCCGCAAAGCGCTTGCTCATGT
>CAZBWP010000301.1:0-3136 GCA_964495295.1 uncultured Rhodospirillaceae bacterium
TGGCCGGCCTGCCGGTCCGTTATCCCGGCGTCATCGCCGAGGTTCGCGGCATCGGCCTGATGCTCGGGCTGAAGTGCGTCACCGATGCCGCCGACCTCGTCGCCCGGCTGCTCGATGCCGGGCTGCTGACGGTGCCGGCGGCCGACAACGTGGTACGCCTGTTGCCGCCGCTGATCATCGACGAGACCCACGTCGCCGAGGCCCTCGACATTCTCGAGCACACCTGCGCCGCCGTCGCCGAAAAGGCCGCCTGACATGCATCCGCGCCCCCTCCGGCATTTCCTCGATCTGGATCGCTTCAACGAGGCGACGCTGCGCCGCATGCTGGATCGTGCCGTCGCGTTCAAGCGCACCGCCCGCAAGCGCCGCGGCCGCAAGCTGCTCAACGGGCGGACGCTGGCGATGATCTTCGAGAAGCCGTCGACCCGCACCCGCGTTTCGTTCGAGGTGGCGATGCGGCAGCTCGGCGGTCAGGTGGTGATCCTGACCGAGAACGACTCGCAGTTGAAGCGAGGCGAGACTCGGGCGGATACGGCGCGGGTGCTGTCGCGCTATGTGGACGCCATCATGGTGCGCACCACCGATCCGGCGTTCCTGGCGGAGATCGTCGAGCACGCCACCGTGCCGGTGATCAATGGGCTCACCAACGAGTCGCATCCGTGCCAGCTGATGGCCGACGTGATGACCTTCGAGGAGCATCGCGGCAACATCGCCGGGCGCACCGTCGCCTGGAGTGGCGATACCAACAACGTGGCCCGCTCGTGGGTCCACGCCGCGGTGCGTTTCGGCTTCCGGCTGCGTCTCGCCTGTCCGCTGCCGCTGCGCCCGCACGGCAATGGCCTGCTCGACTGGGCCAAGGCGGAAGGGGGGGACGTGGCCTTCACCGACACCGCCGAGGAGGCCGTCGCCGGCGCCGATCTCGTGGTCACCGACACCTGGGTCTCCATGGGCTGCGATCAGGGCGAGAGCCGGCACAACCTGCTCACGCCGTACCGGGTCGACGAAAAGCTGATGGCGCGGGCCAAGTCGAACGCCCTGTTCATGCACTGTCTGCCGGCGCACCGCGGCCAGGAGGTGACCGCGGGGGTCATTGACGGGGCCCAGTCGGTGGTGTGGGATGAGGCCGAGAACCGCCTGCACGCCCAGAAGGGCATTCTCGCCTGGTGCCTGGGCTGACCCGCGACCGGAACGCGGGCGAGGTCCGGGCCTGATGGCTCCTTTCGGCGACTGCATTCAACCGTTCCAGATCGAGGCCCCCGGCGTGCGCGGACGCCTCGTGCGGCTGGGGCCGGCGCTCGCCTCGGTGCTCGACGGCCACGGCTATCCGCCGGCGGTGGCGCGCCTGTTGGCCGAGGCGCTGGCGTTGGCGGCGGTGCTGGCCAGCGGCCTGAAGTACGAGGGGGTCTTCACCCTGCAGATCCACGGCGATGGACCGATCGGTCTGTTGGTTGCCGACCTGACCAGCGATGGGGCGCTGCGCGGCTACGCCCGGTTCGATGCCCAGCGTCTGGACGGCGTCGGCATCGGCGGCGGCGACGCGCCCGTGCCGCGGCTGCTCGGCGCCGGTCACATGGCGTTCACGGTGGACCAGGGTCCCGAGACCGATCGCTATCAGGGGATCACGCCGCTGGAGGGCGCCACGCTGACCGACTGCGCGCACACGTACTTCCGGCAATCGGAGCAGCTGCAGACGGCGATCGTGCTGGCGGCCACCGACATGCTGGGGGCATCGCCGCGTGCGGCGGCGCTGATGATTCAGCGTCTGCCCACCAGCCTGCGGATCGACCCGGAGGCCGACGATGACTGGCGGCGCGCGGTGATCCTGGCCTCCAGCGTCACCCCTGGAGAACTGCTCGATCCGGCGCTCAACGCCAACGCCGTGCTGTTCCGCCTGTTCCACGAGGATGGCGTCCGCGTCTTCCGGCGGCGGCCCCTGATGCACCGTTGCCGCTGCTCGCGGGAGCGGGTCTCCCGCACGCTGGCCTCGTTTCCGCGAGAGGAGGTTGCCGCGATGGCCGACGACGACGGCCTGATCCGGGTCACCTGCGAATTCTGCCGGGCCTTGTATGTCTTCGACGATGCCGCACTCACCGAATTGTACTGACCTGCCTGTCTCTACAGGACGTTCCCGTCGGGCGGTCCTCGCCGCCGCGGCCGGGGCGCTGGCCGCCGCCTGCACCTCGACGGTCGGCGTGGAACGGCCGCCGCGCCTGACGTTCGCCCACCGGCCGCCGATCCGGCTGGCGGTGGCGGAAATCGAGACGGTCGATCGCCTGCCGCCGGGCGGTGTGCCCGGTCAGGTGGGCGCCCTGTCGGTTGCCCCGGCGGCGGCGCTCGGCCGCTGGGCCGGGGACCGGCTGCTCGCCACGGGCGGCGGGGATCGCGCCCGCTTCGTCATCACGGATGCGTCGCTGACCGAGACAACCGCGTCGCCCGCCGCCGCCGGCCGCGGTGGCGGCGAACGCTACCAGGCGGTCGCCGCGGCGACCCTGGAGATCCTGGAGCCTGGGGAGGGCCGGGCCGCCTTCGCCGAGAGCCGCGCCGAACGCACGCTCGCGGTGCCCCCGGGCTTCACCCTCAATCAGCGCGACCTCGCCTGGTTCGAGATGATCGAAGCGCTGATGGCCGATTTCGATGCCGACATGGAGATGCGCATCCATCGTCACCTGGCGCCCTGGGTGCGGTGATGCGGCCCGTCGCGCCCGCCGTGGGCTCGATGCCCCTCGTCGTCCTTGCCCTGGTCCTTGCCCTTGTCCTCGTCCTCGCCGCCTGCTCGCCGTTCCGCGTCGTCGAGGCGGTGGACGTGCTGCAGGACGTGGCGGCGGGGCCGGGCCCCAGCACGCTCAAGCGCACAACGCCGGCGCCCAGTCGCCGCGCGATCACCGTCGCCGTCGACGAGGGGGCCATCGACGCCGACCTCTATGAGCCGGGTGAGCCGGCGCGGGCCGCCATGGTGCTGGTGCCGGGGGCGACGCGGCTGGGGCCGGACGATCCGCGCGTCGTCGCCTTTGCCGAGACCCTCGCGCGGGCGCGGTTTCGCGTGCTGGTGCCCGACCTGCCGGGGCTCCGCAGCTTCCGCTTCGGCAGCGGCGACGCGGTGCTGATCGCCGCCGCCGCCCGCGACCTGGCGGCGCGG
>CAZBWP010000302.1:0-3131 GCA_964495295.1 uncultured Rhodospirillaceae bacterium
CGGCCTGACCCGCGAGCGCGCCGGCTTCGAGGTGCGCGACGTCCACCCGACCCACTATGGCCGGATCTGCCCGATCGAGACGCCGGAAGGACCGAACATCGGCCTGATCAACTCGCTCGCCACCTTCGCCCGGGTCAACAAGTATGGCTTCATCGAGACGCCCTACCGGCGCATCGTCGACGGCTGCGTGAGCGACGAGGTCGTCTACATGTCGGCCATGGACGAGGGGCGCTACACCATCGCCCAGGCCAACGCCGCGCTGGACGAGCAGGGCCGTTTCACCGAGGGCCTGGTGAGCTGCCGCCGAGGGAACGACTTCTCGATGGTCCGGCCGGAGGACATCAACTTCATTGACGTCTCGCCCAAGCAGCTGGTGTCGGTGGCGACGGCGCTGATCCCGTTCCTGGAGAACGATGACGCCAACCGCGCGCTGATGGGCTCGAACATGCAGCGCCAGGCGGTGCCCCTGGTGCGCGCCGAGGCGCCGCTGGTCGGTACCGGCATGGAGGCGACCGTCGCCCGCGATTCCGGCGCGACCATCGTCGCCCGTCGCTCCGGCGTCGTCGACCAGGTCGACGCGACCCGCATCGTCGTGCGGGCCACGTCGGAAGCCTCCAGTTCGGCGCCCGGCGTCGATATCTACACGCTGCTCAAGTTCCAGCGTTCCAATCAGAATACGACCCTGCACCAGCGCCCGCTCGTCAAGGTCGGGGACCTAGTCAAGGCCGGCGACACCATCGCCGATGGGCCATCGACGCAGCTCGGCGACCTGGCGCTCGGTCGCAACGTGCTGGTCGCGTTCATGCCGTGGCAGGGCTACAACTTCGAGGATTCGATCCTGATCTCCGAGCGGATCGTGCGCGACGATGTCTTCACCTCGATCCACATCGAGGAATTCGAGGTGATGGCGCGTGACACCAAACTCGGCCAGGAGGAGATCACCCGCGACATTCCGAATGTCGGCGAAGAGGCGTTGAAGAACCTGGACGAGGCGGGCATCGTCTACATCGGTGCCGAGGTCAAGCCGGGCGACATCCTGGTCGGCAAGGTGACGCCCAAGGGCGAGTCGCCGATGACGCCGGAAGAGAAACTGCTGCGGGCGATCTTCGGCGAAAAAGCCGCCGACGTTCGCGACACCTCGTTGAAGGCGCCGCCGGGCGTTTCCGGTACCGTGCTCGAGGTGCGCGTCTTTTCCCGCCGCGGCGTCGACAAGGATGCCCGCGCGCTGGCCATCGAGCAGGCCGAACTCGAGCGGCTCGCCAAGGACCGCGACGACGAGCGGGCGATCCTCGAGCGCAGCTTCAACGGACGTCTCAAGGACCTGTTGCTCGGCCGCACAGTGGTCAGCGGGCCGAAGGCCATGCCCGCCGGTGGTGCCGTCGACGACGCCCTGCTCGCCGGCTACACGACCGGCCAGTGGGCGCAGATCGTCGTCGACGACGAGGCCGTGATGGGGGACGTCGAGGCGCTGCGGGGACAGTTCGAGGAAAGCATCGCGCGCCTCGAGGAGCGGTTCGAGAACAAGGTCGAAAAACTGCAACGTGGGGACGACCTGCCGCCCGGCGTGATGAAGATGATCAAGGTCTTCGTCGCGGTGAAGCGCAAGATGCAGCCGGGCGACAAGATGGCTGGCCGGCATGGCAACAAGGGGGTGGTGTCCAGGATCGTGCCGATCGAGGATCTACCGCACCTGGAGGACGGGACGCCGGTGGATATCGTGCTGAACCCGCTCGGGGTTCCGTCGCGCATGAATGTCGGACAGATCCTCGAGACGCACCTCGGCTGGGCCTGCGCCAATTTCGGCCGACAGGTGGCGGAACTGATCGACACCGCGCGCGGTCACGACCTGGAGGGCCTGCGCACCTATCTGCGCGGCGTCTACGGGGATGCCACGTATCAGCAGGAGATCGCCGAGCTGACCGACGATGAGCTGATCGAATTCGCCGGCCACCTGACGTCGGGCATTCCGGTGGCGTCGCCGGTGTTCGACGGGGCTCGCGAATCCGACATCGTGACGATGCTGGAAGCGGCCGGCCTCAACGGCTCGGGCCAGACGACGCTGTACGACGGACGGACCGGGGAGGAATTCCACCGGCAGGTGACCGTTGGGTACATTTATATGCTGAAGCTGCACCATCTGGTCGACGACAAGATCCACGCCCGCTCGATTGGTCCATACAGCTTGGTGACCCAGCAGCCGCTCGGCGGCAAGGCGCAGTTCGGCGGGCAGCGGTTCGGCGAAATGGAGGTCTGGGCGCTGGAGGCCTACGGCGCCGCCTACACCTTGCAGGAGATGTTGACCGTCAAGTCGGACGACGTCTCGGGCCGAACCAAGGTCTATGAATCCATCGTCCGCGGCGACGACACCTTCGAAGCCGGCGTGCCGGAGTCGTTCAACGTTCTGGTCAAGGAACTGCAGTCCCTCGGCCTGAACGTCGAACTCAACTGACCCGGCGAAGCACGGTCGCAGCGGCAACGGAGACTTCAAGAATGAACGAGCTCGTCAAGATTTTCGGACAAGTGGGCGGCACCCAGCGGTTCGACACGATCCGCATCTCCATTGCCAGCCCGGAGCGCATCCGATCCTGGTCGTTCGGCGAGATCAAGAAGCCGGAAACCATCAACTACCGCACCTTCAAGCCGGAGCGGGACGGCTTGTTCTGCGCCCGGATCTTCGGGCCGATCAAGGACTACGAGTGCCTGTGCGGCAAGTACAAGCGGATGAAGTACAAGGGCATCATCTGCGAGAAATGCGGCGTCGAGGTCACCCTGCAGAAGGTCCGGCGCGAGCGCATGGGCCATATCGAGCTGGCGTCGCCGGTGGCGCACATCTGGTTCCTCAAGTCGCTGCCGAGCCGCATCGGCCTGCTCGTCGACATGACGCTGAAGGATCTCGAGAAGGTTCTCTACTTCGAGAGCTACGTGGTCACCGAACCGGGTCTGTCGCCGCTGCAGCCGGGGGAGTTGCTGACCGAAGAGCAATACCAGCGGGCGGTCGACGAACACGGCGAGGATTCCTTCAGCGTCGGCATCGGCGCCGAGGCGGTGCGCGAGATGCTGAAGGTGATCGACCTCGAGGAGGAGCGCACGACGCTGCGCGCCGACCTGAAGGAGACCACGTCCGAGGTCAA